>JAITOO010000077.1 GCA_031289875.1 Flavobacteriaceae bacterium | reverse complement strand
GTTTTTAGTTTTTCTTTGGCTGTTTGCAGGTTGAGAAAATATATGCCTTTGCTCAAAGAAGAAACAGAGAGTTGATTGTTGAAAACTTCTGCGGTTTTTATCAGTCTGCCGTTCAGGTCGAAGATTTCTGCTTTTAGCACAGGCTCTTTGGAGGTGAAATGCAAAACGTCTCTTACAGGATTGGGATAGACACCGATTTTTGCATTAACGGAAAGTTCCTCTGTACCCAGATTGTCGGGAGCTAATTTTACTACCCAGCCGTCAAGGTCTCCATGATTCCCTGAAACATCGCCGTCATAGGAGTTCGTAAAGCCTGCAACAATATAGCCTCCGTCAGATGTTTGCTGTATAGAGTTAAACACTTCATAATAACTGCCACCCAAACATTTTTGCCAGAGTAAATTTTCCGAAGCGTCCAATTTTACTATCCATGCCTCATGATAGTTTCCATTATTTTCTGAAACATCGCCGTCGTTGGAGATTGTATAGCCTGCAACAATATAGCCTCCGTCGGAAGTTTGCTGTATGGAATATAGAAAATCCCAATCACTGCCGCCCAAACATTTTTGCCAGAGCAACTTTCCCGAAGTGTCCAATTTTACTACCCAGCCATCATATCCACCATGAAAACCTGAAACATCGCCGTCATTGGAGCTTGTGTATCCTGCAACAATATAGCCTCCGTCGGAAGTTTGCTGTATGGAATAAGCCCAATCTTCAAAACCACTACCGCCTAAACATTTTTGCCAGAGTAAATTTCCCGAAGCGTCCAATTTTACTACCCAGCCATCATAGTATCCACCATGAAAACCTGAAACATCGCCGTCATTGGAAGTTGTGAATCCTGCTGCAATATAGCCTCCGTCGGAAGTTTGCTGTATGGAATAAACAGAATCTTGACCGCTTCCGCCCAAACATTTTTGCCAGAGCAACTCTCCCGAAGCGTTCAATTTTACCACCCAAAAGTCATCACTTCCATGATTTCCTGAAACATCGCCGTCGTTGGAGTTCGTATAGCCTGCAACAATATAGCCTCCGTCGGAAGTTTGCTGTATAGCATTAAACACTTCTGAATTACTGCCTCCCAAACATTTTTGCCATTGAACAGCCCCCGAAGCGTCCAATTTTACTACCCAGCCATCGCTGTTTCCACCATGATTTCCTGAAACATCGCCGTCATTGGAACTTGTGCGTCCTGCAACAATGTAGCCTCCGTCGGAAGTTTGCTGTATGGAAGAAGCAGAATCGTAATCACTACCGCCCAAACATTTCTGCCAATCTATCTCTCCCGAAGGGTTTAATTTTACTACCCAGCCATCGCTGTTTCCATGATTTCCTGAAACATCGCCGTCGTTGGAGTTTGTAATGCCTGCAACAATGTAGCCTCCGTCGGAAGTTTGCTGTATGGAAGAAGCCATATCTCCACCGCTTCCGCCCAGACATTTTTGCCACTCAATTGCCGGAGCTTGTGTCTGCGCCGCAGCTATTCCCGCAAGGGAAAATGCAACTAAAGAAAATAGGATCTTTTTCATCAATTTAAATATTAATTAGTCCCCCCAAACGTACAACAATTTTTGAACAATCCAAACTTTTTTATGTCTTTGCCAAATTTTAGCAGATTTAACTTCTGTATTCGGTATTGTTAAATAAATATAGATTTTAATGAAATTAAATACTGAATATCAATGACTTAACTCGATAAAAAATACCTAAAATTTATACCATTTTAACAATGCCCTTATTTTTAGTTATTTATTGAAAACAACTACCTGAATTAGGCGGAGTTTGGGTTTAGCAATGCCGTTTTAACAATACCTGATTTTTTATTATTTGCCGAAAAGTTTTCCGAACAAGCCGCCTAAAAAACCGCCGCCTTGTTTCTGTCCGGAGGCTAAGCCCGCAAGGTCGCTCAAATCCAACTTGCCGTCGCCGTTTTGGTCAAGAATTGCGTTGAGAACGCTTCCGCCTGAATTTCCTCCCAGCAGACCGCCCAAAAGACTTGACAAACCCTTGCTGTCGCTAACGCCGTTGGTTTGGGTTTGTTTTCCCAAATATCCCATCACAATCGGAGCAGCAATGGCGATTATCTGAGCCACTTTGCCTGCATCTACGCCTGTTTTTTTGCTGATGCTCTTTTTTATTGAGCTTTCCTGACTGCCTAAAGCGTGTCCCAAAATTCCTTTTCCGTCAGCCGCAGCGCGGTTGCTGTCGCCAAAGAATCCTGCAAGGTTGTCTAAAACACCTCCATCGTGAGAAGTCAATGCGCTTAAAATTCCATTTGCGCCCGATTGTGTCGAAGTGTTGTTTTGCAATCCGCCCAAAATAGCAGGAATTGCCGATGAAAGAACCGAAGCTGTTTCTTTTGAAGAAGTGTTGGTTTTTTTGCTGATTCCGGCGATGACCTGTTTTCCTAAATCAGAGTTAAGCATGTCTAAAATATTTTCCATTTGTGTTGTATTTAAATTAATTTTTTTTAAACTTATATTAATCAAATTTTATTCCAAAGAGGTGTTTTAATAATTTAATTATCAATAATTTATTGTTTATTTGTTCTGTGAAAAAAAGTATGAATTAATTCATATTCTTTATCGAAAAAAATGGTACTTTTACCGAAAATTTGAATATGAAAATCCAAACGCAAATTTCCCAAAAAGAATACCTGAGCTTGACTATGGAACTGTATTTCAAACGACCTTTGAATCTTATTTTTGAACTCATCGGAATACTTTTGATATTCTGCTATTTCATCAACCGGAATTTTGAAAAACTTCCTAAAACTCCGTTTTATTATGTATTGTTCGGAGTATTGCTTGTCGTCGGAAATCCTTTACTGTTTTATTTTTTGATAAAAAATCAGATTTCTAAAAATCCACAACTGACAGAAAAAATTACGTATGAATTTTCTCCTGAAATCATTAAAACAAGTGGCGAAAATTTCGACGAAAAAATTTCTTGGGAAAATGTGTTGAAAATTACGGAAAACAAAAATTGGCTTTTCATTCATGAAAAACAAAAAGTGATGAGTTTTATCCCTAAATCCGCTTTTGGAGAGCGCTACAACGATTTTAAGCTATTGATTGAAAGTAAAGGCTTGTGATACTGAAAATGATAAGAAAATTATTGATTTAATGCTGTGAAAATTTTTGTTTTTTATTGTCATTTTACCGCAAAATCCCCGCCAAACAATAGAAATTCCGTCAAAAAAAAGCAAAAAAAAGGACACCTTTAGGGGGAGGCAGGTATCCTTTATAAAGAACATCACATATACAAATAATTGATGAATTTATTCGATTTTTATACCGAAAACAAAATGTATGTCTTCTGTCGCCGGATTGGCAATAATATTTCCATAAACAGGAAGGCTGAAAGAATCAGTAATCGGAATTTTTTTGGAAACGCCAAGATTGATTTGAGTGAACCGGAATCCGTTCGTACCATAAACCGCACTCTCCCAAGGAGTAAAGCCGGCTGCCAAACTAAAATCAAAGTTTTGGAAAGAAAACGGATAGCTCAGTTCCACGAAAGTGGAAAAGGAATTGCCTCCATCGACCTTTTTGTTTCCTTCTCCGAGCAGAAAGGTGTTCCACGCAACAGACAACGGAAATTTTTCAGAAAAAGTATAAGCCGCTGAAGCTTCCAGCATATGTCCTGAATAACCTTCGTCCGGATTGCTGAAATAGCGGAAAGCTCCTTCACCGTCCCACCAATAGTCGGTTACGGTAACCGAAAATCTATCAATTGCATAGGAAGCGTAAAAATCCACCTCTTTGTGTCCCGAGCTTCCTCCCTCAAAATCCGTAGAACCCCATGCCCCGACAGTCAGACCGCCCGTCGTGAGGCTCAATGCAGGTTGAATGCTCGCTCCTGTCTGCTTGAAACCGCGCCACACATAACTGCTTACAAAATCCCCTGAAAAATCTACTTTTACCTTGCTCTCCGCAGAATCCTGCGCCTTTACTGTCAAAGACAGCATTAAGAATCCTGCAACAGACAAAACTCTTAAAAAATAAAAAATTACTCTCATACCTATATAAATTTAATGTTAGTATCATTTTTTTTACTTCTTTTTCAAATATCACCCCCATAAATTTAGGGGTTGTATTGAAATATTTTGCAAAAATAAACTTTTTATCAATAAAAACAAATTTTCAATTTTAAAGAAACATAAAAATTACTGTTGTTTTTACAAAAAAACCTGATACAAATCATTATTTATATTTGATTTTCAGTGCTTTATGCAATTCCTTTCCGACTATTATTTTACTTAAAAAAAATGAACAATTTTTACAATTTAATAACAGAAAAGTCATTGAATACTGAAATCCAATGACTTTTCCAAACAATTTTTACCCCTAAAAAATTGAATAACTAAAATAAATATATCTTACAAATCTTTCACTTCCAACACATTAAGTTGGTCGTCCAATTTGTATTCTCTCGGAACACCCGTGCCTATCTCAAACTTGAGAATTTCGTCAGGGGTCATTTTTTCTAAAACCATGATTAACGCTCGCAAACTGTTTCCGTGAGCGGCAATTACAACATTTTTGCCTGCTTTCAGTTTCGGTGCAATTTCTGCTTCAAAATACGGAATTACGCGCGCAGCTGTGTCTTTCAGGCTTTCTCCGTTAGGCGGAGCAATGTCGTAACTTCTGCGCCAAATATGAACCTGCTCGTCGCCGAATTTTTCAGCAGTTTCTGCCTTGTTCAATCCCTGCAAATCGCCGTACATTCTTTCGTTCAACGCCTTATCGTAAGTTGTGGGTACTCCTGCAATTCCCGCCGTTTCCAAAGCGATTGTCAATGTATTCTGCGCTCTTTTCAACGCTGATGAATAGGCATAATCAAAGTGAAAACCTTGAAGTTTTTCGCCTGCGGCTTTAGCTTCTTCCACACCTTTTGGAGACAATTCTACGTCCACCCAGCCTGTAAATTTGTTTTCTAAATTCCAAACGCTTTGTCCATGCCTGAACATTACTAATATTGCCATTTTCTTCTTTTTTTATGTTTATTGAAGTGTAAATGTACGAATAAAAGAAAAATTACGCCACTTCTCAGCTGAGAAAATAATATGATTTTTGTCAGTTATTGATTTTTTACGATTAAAATCATTACCTTTATCACCCTATGACAGAGATGCCTATACAGCCTTTCCGCTTTCCTGATTTAGACGGAAGTTTTCATCTTTTCATCAAGAGAGAAGACCTTGTCCACCCGATTATTTCAGGAAATAAATTCTGGAAGATGAAATATAATCTACTGGAATGCAAAAAGTTGAATGCCGAAACTTTGGTTACTTTCGGCGGAGCGATGTCCAACCACATCGTAGCGGCGGCGGCGGCGGGAAAAGAAAACAACTTCAAAACCGTCGGAATCATACGCGGGCAAGAAATTATCGATAAATGGCAGGACAATGAGACATTATGTCGGGCTTCAGAATTGGGAATGAAATTTCGATTTGTTCCCAGAGACGAATATCGATTGAAAGAAAAATCAGAACTTATCCGTCGGATTTTAAACGAGATACCCAATCATTATTTAGTTCCTGAAGGCGGAACGAACGCTCTTGCCGTGAAAGGCGCAGCTGAAATTTTGGACGAACGCACCTCCGGTTTTGACATCATCACAACCGCTATGGGAACAGGTGGAACGCTCGCGGGGTTGTCTGTTGGAGCGCACAGCCGCCAGCGGATTATCGGTTTTCCGTCGTTAAAAAATGCAGGATTTTTGGTTAATGAAGTCTTAAAATATTCCAATAAAGAAAATTTTACTATAAATTTGCAGTATCATTTTGGCGGATATGCCAAAGTTTCAGAGGAATTGATTGATTTTATCAACGATTTTTACCGTCTCAACGACATTCCGTTAGACCCTGTATATACGGGAAAAATGATGTTCGGGTTGCGGGAAATGCTGAAAAACGGAGAAATCGGCGCAGATAAAAAAATCCTTGCTGTCCATACAGGCGGATTGCAGGGAATCAGAGAGATGAATAAATTTTTAAAGAAAAAACATAAAATAGTTTTAATTGATTGTTAAATAAATGAAAAAAATTCTTTTATTAGTCGCCATCGCAATGTTCGGGAGCATTTCCGCACAAGCCCCCGCGCTTACTCCGCAGATGAAAAAAGATGTACAATATGTAAGAAATTATGCCAAATTTGCCGTGCGGGAAATGCAATTGTTCAAAATTCCTGCGAGCATCACGCTGGCACAGGGTCTGCTGGAAACCGGCTATGGACAAAGCGATTTAGCTCAATACGGCAACAACCATTTCGGAATCAAATGCAAAAATGACTGGATGGGCGGGCGCATGTACCACGACGACGACGCACGAGGCGAATGTTTTAGAAAATATCCTTCTGCCTCAGATTCTTACAGAGACCATTCCTTGTTTTTGGCAAATCGCCCATATTACAAAAGTTTGTTTTATTTAGACCCAAAAGATTACAAAGCTTGGGCGCACGGCTTGAAAAAATCGGGCTATGCCACTAATCCTAAATACGCTTATACTCTTATCAAAAGCATTGAAAAATATCAGTTGAATTTATTTGACAACGTAACCGAAGCACAGATCAATGACTTATTGGAGAAATTGTACCCTGATTCTTCCGCATCTCCTCTGTCTGCCGGTTTTTCGAACTCTGCAACAGTCTCAGATTCAAACAACAGCACGCAGAAATCTTTTGCTTCCGATATTCAAAAATCAGAAAACAAGCTGCCTGCAACGACAAAAAAAATTTCTAAAATCCCTGAAAACAATTTTGAATTTCCTGCACAGAGAATTAAACATCACCCCAACGGAAATGTGAAATTTATCGTTTCGAAAGACGGCGACACTTGGGATGACGTTTCGAAAGCCTACGGAATTTCTTTTGGCAAACTTTTAATTTACAACGATTTAGATGAAACAAATATCAATCTTGTTCCCAATCAGAAAATATTTCTCGAACCCAAACGGCTGTCGGGCGCAATCCAAATTCACATAGCAAAAAAGGGCGACACGATGTATGACATTGCCCAGAATTATGCTGTTTCTCTGGAAGAACTGTACCGCAAAAACCTGATGAAAAAAGGACAAGA
>JAITOO010000024.1 GCA_031289875.1 Flavobacteriaceae bacterium | reverse complement strand
TTATAAATCACTTTGTGATTTTTGGTTTTGAGATATTGCAAAGAATTAAATGTACAAAAACATATCTGATGAGAAGGTATATGCACCAATTTTTCAAAAAAATCTTCTCGTGTTATTTCGCCATCTAAAAACAACTGTAGTTTTCGGTTTATTTTATCATCAGCTACCGGACCTTCAACAATGTCGTAATCGTGCGCTAACTCTTCATTTTGACGGTTTAAAACAACAAAATCAAACCATTCTTCTGTATAATTGTCAAATTGCAAAATTTTTAAATCTTTTGTTTTATAGGCATATTCATCAAACTCAAATTCGGTAACACAAGCATCTGTGTTATTTACCTTTCCTTTTCTTTCTGCCCAAAACTCTGCCTGTTCGATGTATTTTGTAACATAAAAGCCTTTACCAAAATCTTTTTTGGGTTCTGATTTTGACAAATCTATTTCGTCAATTTTGGTATAACTTCCGTGATATACTCTCATCGAAAACCTCCATTGTTTCTACAAACATGATATATATCCCGTATGGCGTAATACGGATTATCGGTATGCAATGCCCACCAATGTTCATTTAGAAAGTCCCAACCGCCATATTTTTTTAAATAAAAATAGGCGTTTTGTATGTTCATCTTAAATGCGGCTGCAAATTCAGGCACGATAAAAGTAATGAAACTCACTTTGTCGCTTGTCTGCTTATCTAATGTTGTTGCCATAATATCCCTTTTTAATAATACAAAATTACATTTTTATTGTCAAGCAAAAAAAATTCTATCCATTTTAAAATATTTCCTCCGTTCATTTGTCTTCAACAGTAGATAGCAATTAAAAAAACAGATAACAATGATTGTAACCGTAATAATATCAAAGTCATGAAAATCAAAAATCTCATTAAATTGGCGTGGAACGCTTTAATGCTCAATAAGAAACGCGCCTTGCTCACTATGCTGGGCATTATCATCGGTATATCGTCTGTGGTGCTTATGGTCAGTCTTGGACAAAGTTCTACGGCAATCATCACCGACCAGTTTTCCGGTTTGGGAACCAATATGATTATGGTTTCTAACGTGAGGAAAGACGTTATGGGAGTTCTGGTTGGCACGGAGAATATGAAAAACATGAAACTGCAAGATGTTGAAGCCATCCGCAAGCGGGCGCGTCATATTGCTAAAGTAACTCCTTGCATCACGGCTATGGAACAAATTGTGTCCGGCTCGCACAACTGTCCGGGGATCATGATGGGCGGAAATGTAGATTATTTGGATGTTTCCAATTCCAAGATTGACAAAGGACGCGCTTTTACCGAACAAGAAGAAGCGAGCGCAGCCAAAGTGTGCATACTTGGACAAACAGTGGTGAAAACGCTGTTTCCCAATGGTGAAAATCCTGTCGGCAAAGAGGTTCGTTTCGGCAAAATGCCTATGGTTGTTATCGGCACAATCGTTGAAAAAGGAAAAAATATGACCGGCGATGACTACGACGACATCATTATTACGCCCTATACCACTGTACAGAAGCGTTTGCTGAATATTAACTATATCCACATGATTATGGCTTCGGCAACTTCAGAAGAAGACTCAGAAGTTGCAACCAAAGAAATAGAAACTATCATGTTGCAGATGCACAAAATCAAAGACATGGCTGATGCTGATTTTGAGGTAAACTCTCTAAAACAAATTCTTGAAATGTTGGGAAACATTATGTCGGTACTTTCTATGTTTCTTGTTGCCATAGCCGCCATATCGTTGGTAGTCGGCGGTATCGGCATTATGAACATCATGTATGTAACCGTTACCGAACGGACACGGGAAATCGGACTGCGGCGTTCGTTGGGCGCTAAAAACAAGGATATTCTCCGTCAGTTTCTGTTCGAAAGCGCTATGCTTAGTCTGGCGGGCGGCGTTATCGGCATCCTCATAGGACTTCTGCTATCCTCATTGGTATTATTTGCGCTTGATATGGGCTTTATGATTAGCATTCCTGCTATAGTCATATCTTTTGTGGTATGCGCAACCATCGGCATATTCTTCGGATGGTATCCCGCCAAAAAAGCCGCTGCACTCGACCCGATTACAGCGTTGAGGTATGAGTAGATTTAAAGAAAAATGTTACTATCCGCAATAAAAAGACCGCTGAAAAGCGGTCTTTTGTATAATTGTTTTTTCGATTTTTATTACCGATGCTCTTTCCGCTCAGGCTTTGGAAGCAGCACTCTGCGCGAAAGTTTCATTTTCTTTCGGTCATCCGTACCCAAATATTTCACTTCGATAACGTCGCCCAAATTCACGGAATCTTCCACTTTTTCTACTCTATACCATTCCAATTCAGAAATATGAACCAGCCCTTCCACGCCTTTGGCAATTTCCACAAATGCACCGAACGGCTTGATTGACACTACTTTGGTTCGATAAATTGCCCCAATTTCGGGAACGAAAGTAATTTCCTTAATTCTTGCAATTGCCTCATCTATCAGCGCCTGATCAACGCCGGCAATTTCTACTTTTCCGATTTCGCCTTCTTCCTCAATCGTAATCACAGTATCCGTATCGCGCTGAATTTGTTGAATCATTTTTCCTCCGGGACCAATCACTGCGCCGATAAATTCTTTTGGAATATCCAGAAGAACCAGTTTCGGAGCGTTTGGTTTCATTTGCTGATTTGGAGAAGGAAGGGTTTCCAAAATTTTTCCCAAGATGTGAAGCCGTCCTTCTTTCGCTTGATTCAAAGCCTTTTCCATGATTTCAAAAGACAATCCCTGAATTTTGATGTCCATTTGGCAGGCGGTGATACCGTCGGCTGTTCCCGTAACTTTGAAATCCATGTCTCCCAAATGGTCTTCATCTCCCAAAATATCGGAAAGAACCGTCCATTTGTCTGATTCCTTGTCGGTTATCAATCCCATTGCAATACCTGAAACCGGTTTCCTGATTTGAATACCTGCGTCCATCAACGCCAGCGTTCCTGCACAAACGGTTGCCATCGAAGACGAGCCATTGGATTCTAAAATGTCGGAAACTATGCGAATTGTATAAGGCGTATCTTGGGGAATCATGCCCTTCAATGCTCTCTGCGCCAAATTTCCGTGTCCGATTTCCCTTCGGGAAACCCCTCTGATAGCCTTCACTTCGCCTGTAGAAAACGGCGGAAAGTTATAATGCAGGTAAAATTTTTCTTCATGTTGGGAAAGTACACTGTCCACGCGGTTGGCATCTAAGGATGAACCCAAGGTAACTGTCGTCAGCGACTGAGTTTCGCCACGCGTGAAAATAGCAGAGCCGTGAGAGCCGGACAGATAGTTTACTTCGCACCAAATCGGACGGATGGTTTTATTGTCGCGACCGTCTAAACGGATTCCTTCGTCGAGAATCAATCGGCGCATGGCATTCTTCTGAACGTCATGGCTATACGTTGATGCCAGAGGCATTTTTCCTTTGCGTTCTTCTTCATCAGGATATTTTTCGGTCATAAATTCTTCCAGAATGGCATCGAAGCTATTGGTTCTTTCCTGCTTGGAAGTCGGAACTTTGGCAATGTCATATACTTTTTGATAAGCATATTCCGTGATTTCTTTGCGAAGGTCATCGTCGTGTTCTTCGTGGCAGTATTCTCTTTTTACTAAAGATTTTTTCACTTGGGAAGCTAATTTTTCAATAGCTTCGATTTGTTTTTTGATGATTTCGTGCGCATAGGCAATAGCGTCAATCATGTCTCTTTCAGGGATTTCGCTCATCTCGCCTTCTATCATTACGATAGAATCTTTGGACGCACCGACCATAATATCCAAATCAAAGCCTTCATTCATCTGTTTCAAACTCGGATTGACGATGTATTTTCCGTCTTGGCGAATGATGCGGACTTCGGAAATGGGTCCGTTGAACGGCAAATCTGTAACGGCAATTGCGGCAGAAGCCGCCAGCCCTGCGAGAGAGTCGGGCAAAATGGTTCCATCATAAGAAATCAATTGAATGAAAACTTGAATTTCGGCATGGAAATCATCGGGAAATCGAGGTCTTAACACTCTATCCACTAACCGCATGGTTAAAATTTCTTCGTCCGTAGGTCGCCCTTCGCGTTTCATAAATCCGCCCGGAATGCGTCCGCCTGCAGAAAATTTGTTACGGTAATCTACGGTCAGCGGGAGAAAATCTACGCCCGGATTGGCTTCTTTGGCGGCATCAACTGCTGCCAAAACCATTGTTTCTCCACATTTTACTACGACAGAACCGTCTGCCTGTTTGGCGAGTTTTCCTGTTTCGAGGATTATTTCCCGCCCATCGTCTAAAATGATTTTTTCTGTAATTGCTTTTGGAATTTCCATAAAAACTTACAATTCTTTTTTAATAATTTATTTAATTTAAAGTAAAAAAGAAAATTCCTTATTTTTATTTTCAGAATTTGGCGACTTTTTGGAAACTTTTTCAAAGAACACTCAAATCCATTAAAATTATATGGAGATTAATAGATTTCAGCGCTCTTTGTGTTTGAATGAAGTCATTCCAATTCTCTAAATAAAAATGAAATTTTCTCTTTGAACTTTTGGTTTATAAAAAACGGAAAAAAGGCAATTCTCAAAATATTGCCTTTTTCGTATTTTTTCGTTTTACTTGCGAATACCTAATTCTGCAATAATTGCACGATACCTGTTGATGTCTATTTTCTTCAAGTAGTCGAGCAGTCTTTTTCTTTTTCCTACCAGTTTTACCAGCGAGCGTTCTGTGTTAAAGTCTTTGTGATTTTTTTTCAAATGCCCTGTTAAATGGTTGATTCTGAAAGTGAACAATGCTACCTGTCCTTCGGCGCTTCCGGTATTTTTCTCTTCCTTGCCGTACTTAGCGAAAATTTCTTTTTTAACTTCTGTTGTTAGATACATTCCAATATTATTTTAATGATTATTATGTATTGAGGCGCAAAGATATAACTTTTTTTAGGATTGAAAAATTATAATTTGCAATATTTTACAAATTTTCGAATTTTTCAGGTGTTTTTCGCCGCTGCCGAACTATCTTGTTTTAGGGGTAAATTCTAATACAACTTTGCCGTTCTGCACAAATTGCAGGGTATAATTATTAAAAACCAGCGAACTTTTTTTGCCTAAAAGCTCCAACAATTTGGTTTCTTGATTTGCTTCTATGCAAGCCATCAACGTAGAGGCGGGCACGGTCGGAGCGTAAGTGCTGCCCAAAAGAGCAAAACTTCCCGTAAAGTTGTTGCAGCCTGCATTTCCTGAAACTTTGTGGTTGTCGGTGTCGAAAGTGATGTAGGGAACCGTTCCTTTGAAAGCGTCGGGAGCAACGGAATTTTCAATGGTTTTGAGAATCCATGTTCCTTTTAGTTGAGATTCGAGTTCTTTGTTTCCCACAGTGTCTTCTACTTTGTTTATAGTCTTGTTGACGGTTTCACAACTTTGTACGGTGAAAGCCAAAACAGATAAAAACATTCCGGTCAAGCCAAAATTCACTAATTTTTTCATGAGGGTTGTATATTTATTTTTTGCCTGAATAGTATCAATTTTTTTGCCAAAAATATTTTTTTCGGAAAAATATTTTTTTGAATTTAGTAATCATTCATAGAGATTAATTTTTTTACTCTTAATTATCAGCAAGTTAGCATCTATGCTTCTATGTGAATTTACCAACCCTCAAAGTTAAACGCCTGTGGCGTAAACAATGCAAGTAGGACAGCGGATAATCATTTAATTTTTATATTTGCACAAAAAGAAGGTAATTCCATGAAAATAAGTTCTATACACAAAGAACAAATCGTTTTTCTCTTGGTTTTGACTGCGCTGAATCTTTGGCAGGCTTCCACCCTTCCACTTATTGACGACGAGGCGTATTATTGGGTTTGGTCAAAGCATTTGGCGTGGGGCTATTACGACCACCCGCCGATGATTGCGCTGTTCATTAAAATCGGGTATTGGTTTTTCAGTTCCATGTTGGGTGTACGATTGTTATCTGCCGCCATCGGCGTTTTGTTTTTTCTCATCTGGATTAAAATCTTGCAACCGAAAACCCTTGCAGAAAACAGGCTTCTGCTGGCGCTGTTCGGTTCTACACTTATCTTTCAGGGGCTGGGCTTCATCGCTACGCCCGATGCGCCTTTGCTATTGTTTGGTTCATATTTTTTGTGGAAATGGAAAAATTTTGTCGAAAAACAAAATTTTTTAAACTCCGTTTTGCTGGGAATCTCCATATCTTTAGCGATGTATTCCAAATATCATGCGGCGGTGCTTATTTTCTTCGTCGCTCTGCCGTTCGTTAAATTCTTAAAAAACAAATGGTTTTGGCTGAGTTTAGCTCTCGCTTTGCTTCTGTTTGTGCCTCATCTGCTTTGGCAGTACAACCACGATTGGGCTTCCGTCAGGTATCATCTGTTTGAGAGAAATCGAAAGGAAACAAGCGGAATCCCTTTTGCGAGATGGCTTATCGGTTTGCTGATCATTGCCAATCCTTTGCTGTTGTGTTTTTACGGAAAAAGTCTTGCAAAACTGCGTTCGAACGAACTCTGGACAAAATCTTTGTTGTGGGTCGGTTGGGGGGCATTGATTTTTTTTGGAATTGTAGCAATTACAAAAAGAGTTCAGCCTCAGTGGAATCTCATCATCTATCTGTCAGTCGTTCCTATAACGTATCTTTTTTATAAAAACAGAAAAAACGTTTGGGTTTTCAATTTATCCGCCGGATATGTTGCGGTAATTTTCATAGCTCGCCTGATGCTGTTGCAGCCGTATTTTATCGCCAAAACGCCGATGTACAAACTGAAAGAGTTCGTGAACGACGCTTACGAAGTCAATCAAGGCATTGCCGTTTTTGAAAGATACCAGAAAGCGGCGCTGTACAATTTTTATACGCAGGACACCGCCGTCAGCATTCAGGTTTACACGCACCGCGAGTCTCAGTACGACTTGTGGGACGAAAACCAGTCTCTGCTTCAAGGCAAGGAAATCACTTTTTTCGGTTTAGAGCCGACCTCTTCCTATTTTATTTTGGACGAGAGCGGAAAAAGCGAGTATTATACAACGATTTCAAATTTCCATTCCTACCCCAAAATCCAATGTACGGTTTCGCCTGTCGTTTTCAATTCTGCAGACGATTCTTCGCAGACAATGGAAATCGTTTGGAAAAATCCGTATGACAAAAATTTGACTCCGGCAAAAGACAGCAATCTGGAAGCGGGCGTTTTATTTGCAGATTCTAAAACCTTAGAACCCAAGTCTTTCATTCCATTTTTTGAATCGGTGGAAATTCCGGCGAACGGCACGGCGGAAAGTACTCTTTCGGTAAAAATTCCGGCGCTGGAAACCGGAACATACCGCAGTTACATCGTGTTGAAATCCTGTGGAATATCAGGGAAAATTATTTCCAACGAAATGATTACGCACGTGGAATAATCTTTTTTACTATCTTTGTCAAATCTATGGTACTGATAAAAAATATATATAAGTTTTTTAATGAACTGGAAGTTTTAAAGGGTGTTTCCCTGCATGTGCAAAAGGGTGAAATTGTTGCTATTATGGGAGAATCGGGAGCGGGAAAATCTACGCTGCTGCAAATTATCGGGACATTGGACATGCCGACCTTACCACTCAAATATCATAGTATCATTGAGATAGACGATCTGCCGATTACTCAGTTGAAAGACCGTGAACTTTCTCATTTCAGAAATAAAAATATCGGATTTATTTTTCAGTTTCATCAGCTTCTGCCGGAATTTACGGCTTTGGAAAATGTGATGATTCCGGGCATGATTGGCGGGAAATCTAAATCCATACTGGAAAAACGAGCCAAAGAATTGCTGGATTTTCTAAAACTTTCGCACCGTTTGGAACACAAACCGACACAACTTTCGGGCGGGGAACAGCAGCGCGTCGCCGTTGCTCGAGCCTTGATGAACGAACCCAAAATCATCTTGGCAGACGAGCCGTCGGGGAATTTGGATTCCAAAAATGCGGAAGACTTGCATCATTTATTTTACGATTTGCGGAGAGAATTTGATCAGACTTTCATTATCGTTACGCACAACGCTCATTTAGCCGAAATGGCAGACCGCACGCTGGAAATGAAAGACGGCGTGATAAGAAACTGATGTGAAGCAAATAGAAAAATTCGTAAAAATCAATACAATTCAAAAGTAATAAAAACGAAAAACAACCAATAGCTATATTTTATCAGCAATACCAAAAATATTTTTCAAAGTTTATAAATTCTTCGTGCATTCTCGGTGGTAATCCGTACAATCTCTTCGGGAAGAATTTCGTAAATATCCGAAAGTTTTTCGGCAATTAAAGGAATATACGCCGGTTCATTGCGCTTTCCGCGATGAGGAACGGGAGCTAAATAGGGCGAATCGGTTTCCAAAACGATGTGCTGCAAAGAAATTTCTTTTAAAAATTGGTCTATTTTTCCGTTTTTGAACGTAACCACTCCACCGATTCCGAGTGAAAAACCTAAGCTGACAGCGTGTTCCGCCTGCGCCAAAGTCCCACTGAAACAGTGAAAAATACCGTATAATTCAAGCGATTTTTCTTCTTCCAGAATTTCAAAAACCTCGTCGAACGCACTGCGAATATGAATGTTAATCGGGAGGTTATACTCTTTCGCCCAACGAATCTGCTGTCTGAAAGCCTTTTGCTGAATTTCCAGCGTACTCGTGTCCCAATACAAATCAATCCCGATTTCGCCGATGGCGGCAAAAGTTTCTTCGTCCAATTTCTGCCTGACGAAAGCCAGTTCCTGCTCATAAGTTTCAGGTTTTACGTCGCAAGGATGCAGTCCTATCATCAAAAAAATGTTTTCGGGATATTCTGACTTTAACTTCTTCATTCTCTGATAGTAAGAAGAATCTATGGCGGGCAGGTAGAAACGCTCTACGCCTGCCTGCAACGCTCTGCCAATCACAGCATTGCGGTCTTCGTCAAATTCTTCGGAATATAAATGAGTATGTGTATCTATAAGTTTCATTTTTAAGTATTTTTACGATTTATGCAAGTAAATATTGTGTGGATTCAACAACTGAATGCAACTTTTTTTGCAGAGGTAAAGATACTATATCTATATTAATGTAACAATACTTTCGAAAAAATGCGAGTTTTCCGTTATTCTGCTGAAACAGACGACTATCAGCCAAATTTTTACCGTGAATTTGGATTACACGGCTAACGTAGAAATTACGCCGATGTTTGAAGTTCAATGCAATATATTGATATTTTTTTCACCCAAAAAAACAACATTTTTCAAAATCATGTTTTACGCTTTTTGAAAATTTCTTAAAATTTCGTTCTTTTTATTAAAAAAAATAAAAAAACGAAGCCTGTCTTAATCAAATATTTGACAAATAAACATAAAACAAGAAAAGATGATGTTATTTCAATTTCAAAGTTGCAGATTACATAAAAAAATTATATTTTTGTAAACTTATAATTTTATAAAAAACAAATGAATATACAGGATTTAGAACAGACTTGGATTAATCAATTTGACAAACCATTAGTGATAGGAGGACCATGCAGCGCAGAAAGCGAAAAACAGGTGATGGAAATCGCTGAAAAACTGGACAAAAACTACGTTCAGGTTTTCCGCGCAGGCATTTGGAAACCCCGCACCAAACCGGGAAATTTTGAAGGCGTAGGTGCTATCGGGCTGAACTGGCTCAAACGTGTCAAAGACGAACTTGGAATGCCTGTCGCCACCGAAGTTGCCAACGCTTCCCACGCAAGGCTCGCTTTGGAATTTGACATTGATTATCTGTGGATTGGAGCGCGCTCTACCGTCAGTCCGTTTATTGTTCAAGAAATTGCAGAAGCCTTGCGGGACACCGACAAAGTCGTTCTCGTAAAAAATCCTGTAAACCCTGATTTAGATTTGTGGATTGGCGCATTGGAACGTTTAGCTGCACAGGGAATCAAAAAGTTAGGCGTTATCCATCGCGGATTTTCCTCGCACAACAAATCCAAATACCGCAACGAACCTCAGTGGCAGATTGCCCTCGAATTGAAAGACAAATTTCCAAACCTGCCGATTCTCTGCGACCCATCACACATCACAGGCAGACGTGATTTGATTTTCGAAATTGCTCAACAGGCTTTCAATCTGGAATACAACGGCTTAATGATTGAAACTCACTGCCATCCGGACGAAGCATGGAGCGATGCTAAACAGCAAATTCTACCTGAAACGCTAAAAGAAATTTTGGTAGACCTCACGCTGAGAAAGAAAAACGACACGTCGGACAGATATTCTACCCTGCTGTCTCAATACAGAAACGAAATTGACAATATTGACAATCAACTTCTTGGATTATTGGCTTCGAGAATGGACATTTCCAAAAAAATCGGAAAGTTGAAAAAAGAACACAATGTGGCGATTTTCCAAGCCGACAGATGGAACGTCTTGAAGAAGTTGGCAATCCGAAATGGCGTAAGAATGGGACTTTCCAAAGACTTCTTAGACCAGTTACTGGTGTCGATTCATAAAGAATCTGTCGAGTTGCAAAACCAAATTATGAAAGAGTAGCCACATGCCTTGTGTCTCCCTTTCCAAAAGGAAATTGTTGAAATTTGGAAAAACACTGATTTTGTCCTACCAAACGGATTGATGTTGATGAACCATGCGACAGTCATAAAATCAACAGGAAGTTGGTATCTTCTCAAGGATACGCAGACAAAAGTTGTTTATGAGGCGCGTATTCGCGGAAAATTCAAAAAAGAAAAAATACGGAATACCAACCCTCTGGCAGTCGGGGACAATGTTGATTATGCTCTGGAAGACAACAACATAGCTTGGATTACCAACATTTACGCACGGAAAAATTACCTTATACGTAAGTCTGTCAATTTATCGAAAGAAACCCAAATTTTGGCTTCAAATATTGACTTGGCGTGCATTATTTTTACCCTCAAAAATCCGCAAACCTCGCTGGGTTTTCTCAATCGCTTTCTAATTACCTGCGAAGCCTACCAAATACCTGTGCTTATTGCGATTAACAAAATTGACCTGCTTGCGAGTGAAGATTCTCAGCAAGAATTGAAAGAAATTGAAGAAATTTATCAAAAAACAGGGTATCAAACTTTGGAAATTTCGGCAGATAAAATGATAAATATCAATTTATTAAAAGAAAAAATTAAAAACAAAACGACTGTTTTCCTAGGACATTCAGGAAGCGGGAAAACCTCGACCATCAATGCTTTGCAGCCCGATTTAGAACTGAAAACTGCCTCAGTTTCAGACTATAACGACAAAGGCAAGCATACCACGACTTTCGCCCAAATGTTCGATTGGGATTTTGGCGGTCATATCATTGATATTCCGGGAATTAAAGAATTTGAACTCGTCGATGTGGACAAAGAAGAATTGCAAGATTATTTTCCTGAAATTTTCAAGGAAAAGCAGCACTGCAAATTCAGTAACTGCCTGCATATCAACGAGCCGGGCTGCGCCGTTGTCAAAGCTGTTGCAGACGGCAGAATTTCCGAAAAACGATACCAAAATTATTTGAAACTTTTGAAAGAATTGGGAAAATAAAAACTTATTTTTGCCTCAAAATTTAACAGTTAAACCACATGTTTTTCCGCATGGTAAGAACTTCGTACCAAAGGCGAGCTTTCTACGTGTCGAAAACCACCCAAACCGCGGGCAAAATCTTCGTATTCTTTAAACCGTTCCAGTGTAATATATTCTCTTACAGGAAGATGCTTTTTTGTCGGCTGTAAATACTGTCCAATCGTCAGCACATCAACATTTGCATCGTGAATGTCTTTAATCGTTTCAAAAACCTCGTCAGGCGTTTCACCCAAACCCAGCATAATTCCCGTCTTGGTACGCCTTTGCCCCTGCTCTTTCATATAGCGCAACACGTCTAAACTGCGGTCGTACTTTGCTTGAATCCTAACTTCGCGTGTCAGCCGACGAACCGTTTCCAAATTGTGGGAAATCACTTCGGGAGCAGCTTCCAGCATACGGTCAATATTTTTGTGAACACCTTGAAAATCAGGAATTAAAGTTTCCATCGTTGTGTTCGGACTGATTCTTCGGACGGCTTTCACTGTTTCTGCCCAAATGATTGACCCCATGTCTTTTAAGTCGTCTCTATCGACGGAAGTCAGCACGGCATGTTTGATTTTCATCAACTTAATGGAGCGAGCGACTTTTTCGGGTTCTTCCCAATCCACTTCGGACGGACGACCTGTCTTCACGCCGCAAAAGCCGCAACTCCGTGTGCAGACATTGCCTAAAATCATGAAAGTTGCCGTCCCTTCGCCCCAGCATTCCCCCATGTTTGGACAACTTCCACTCTGGCAGATAGTGTTCAAATTGTACTTATCTACCAGATTCCTAAGCTCTTTATAATTTTTTCCTGTCGGAAGTTTTACCCGTATCCATTTAGGTTTCGATACTGTGGCTGTTTCCATTTCTTGACTTTTATCATACAAATATACGAACTTTGAATTATCATTGACGAATGTTGCTTTTTGAAATTTGTTTTACTAAGCCAAATGAGGCATTTCTAAAAACCAAAAATGGGACTAAAATAAAAATGCCCCATCAAGGGACATTTTAAAATAATATTATGGAATCAAATAATTTATTTGCTTTCGTTTAACAAAGCGTCCATTTTTTCGTGTTCTTCTTTGGCAAGAAATTCATCTACCAAAATTTTCCCGCTGTGTTCGTCCAAAATGATTTTTTTCCGCGTTGCAATTTCTACCTGTTTTTGCGGTGGAACGGTAAAGAACGAGCCAACCACTGCGCCTCTGTCTAAACTCGTGATAGCCAAGCCGTTCTTGGAACTTCTTCGGATTCTTTGATAGCTGCCGAGCAGCCTTTCATCAATTTTTGAAGCAAATTCTTCCGATTTTTTGGTCAAAAATACTTCTTCTTTTTCGGTTTCCTTAATCAAAGAAGAAAGTTCGCTTTTTTTATGTTTTAAGTGTTCTTTCAACGCCGCCAGTTTGGCATGTTGTTCTGCAAGCTGCACTTTTTTGTACTCAATCCGCACTTTGATTTCCTTGACTTTCTTGGTTTGAAGCTGAATTTCTAACTCCTGATACTCAATTTCCTTTGCCAAAGCCTCAAATTCGCGATTGTTGCGCACGTTTTCCTGCTGGGTTTTGTACTTTTTGATTTGAGTTTCCGAATTTTTGTTCAGTTCATTTTTATTTTTCACATCACCATTCTGTACGGAAAGTTCTTCTTCCATTTTTTTTATTCTCTTGCCCAAGCCTTCAATATCATTTTCAAGGTCTTCCACTTCTATCGGGAGTTCTCCTCTGAGACTTTTCAGCTCATCCAAACGAGAATCTACGATTTGTAAATCCAATAAAGCTCTTAACTTCTCTTCAACTGTTGAAGTGTCTGATTTCTTTGTTGCAGCCATATTTATTGATTTAATGCTATTTCTGATTTTTTTCGAATTTGCAAAGTTATGAATTTTTTCTGATTAATTTTTAGCTTTTCCGCAAAAAATTGATTTTTATGTAAAATAATTTACAGGATTTGTATTCTCCTCCGAGATTATTATCGAAAATTCCGCCTTTGCGCTGTTTTTTAACAGATTATACAGCAGATTTTTGGTGAACTGCTCGCTTTCGTAATGCCCAATATCCGCCAATAAAATTTTCCCTTCTGCCTGAAAAAATTCGTGATATTTGATGTCCGCCGTTACGAAAACATCCGCACCTGCCGCAAGGGCAGCAGAAATGGCAAAACTTCCCGAACCGCCCAGCACTGCGACTTTCTTCACCGATTTTCCCCGCAAAGTTGTATGGCGGATGCAGCCTGTCGGCAAAGATTTTTTCAAGTGTTTTAAAAATTCCGTTTCCGAAATTTCTTCGTCCAACTCGCCGATTCTTCCCATTCCCAACTCCTGATTTTCATTGTCCAAAGTATAAATTTCGTAGGCGATTTCTTCGTAAGGATGAGCGTTTTGTAACGCTTCCAAAACCTGTTTTCTCTTATAATTTTCAAAAATCACGTTCAGCATCAACTCTTCGGTTTCCTCCAATTTATCAGCTTCCCCGATGAAAGGATTCGCATTTTCCGTCGGAAGAAAAGTTCCTTTGCCTAATGTTCTGAAACTGCAATTCTTATAATTTCCGATTTCTCCTGCACCTGCCTCAAACAAGGCTTTCTGCACCTGAAGAAAATATTCATTGGGGACATAGGTTTGCAACTTATTGATGCAGTGATTTTTAGGGATTAAAGGTTTGATGTTCTTGACGCTCAAACGATTGCAAATTTCAGAATTTACGCCTTCTTTAGCAACGTCCAAATTAGTGTGGACAGCATAAATATTCACCTGATTTTGAATAGCTTTGACTACTGCTTTTTCTACATAATTTTTTCCCGTCAGGGATTTCAATCCTGAAAAAATAATCGGGTGGAAAGTTACTATCAAATTGCAGTTTTTTTGCACGGCTTCTTCCACGACGTTTTCCAAACAGTCCAGCGTAACGAGAATGCCTCGGACTTCGTCTTGTAAAGACCCGACGAGCAGCCCTACGTTGTCAAAATTTTCTGCATTGGACTTGGGCGCAAAATTTTCCAAGATCTGCGCAATATCTGCAACTTTCATGTTTTTCAGTCAAAGATACTGCATGAAAAAACAAAAGTCAAGAGGAAAGCATAAAAAAAGGCTGCAAAAACAGCCTTTTCATTTTCATTGTAAATAATTTCGGTTTATTCTTCTACAATTCCGTCGGAAACGACATCGAAAGGATATTCATACTCTACCGTTCTGTGCAGACGGATTTTAGCGGTATATTTTCCTAATCTCTTGATGGTATTTCCCGGTATTTTAACGTATTTTTTTTCTACTTCTACGCCTGCTTTTGCCAGCGCTTCTGCCAGATCGTTGTTGTTCACAGAACCGAACAGTTTGTCGCCTGTACCGACTTTTGCCGGGATTTTAACTGCGGTTTCTTTCAATTTTGCAACGATTTCGTTGGCTACTTTTACCAAAGCGGCTTCTTCTGCTTCTCTTTGTTTCAAAACTTCTTCCAGTGCAGCTTTGTTTTTCGGGGTAGCGAGCAGAGCTGATCCCTGCGGAATCAGATAGTTTTGAGCATAGCCCGATTTTACGTTTACTACGTCAAACTCCAAGCCTAAATTTTCTACGTCTTTCTTTAAGATTATTTCCATGATTTCTTCTTGTTTTTGAATTAATTAGGATTTTAACTGGTCTCCGACATAAGGAAGCAACGCTAAATGTCTTGCTCTTTTAATTGCCTGAGACACTTTTCTTTGAAATTTTAAAGAGGTACCGGTCAATCTTCTTGGAAGAATTTTGCCTTGATCGTTCACAAATTTCAATAAGAAATCAGGGTCTTTATAATCAACATATTTGATGCCGTATTTTTTGAAACGGCAATATTTTTTTTCTGATTTGGTGTCAATGTCCAACTGACTTAAAAACTTGACCTCACTGCTGTTAGCGTTTGCAGCCTGTTTTGCTAATTCATCTATTGCCATCGTTTACTTTTTTTCTGATTTAATTTTTCCTTGTCTTTTTCTTGCCCATTCGATACCGTGTTTGTCTAATTTTACGGTCAAAAAGCGCAGCACTCTCTCGTCTCGTTTGAAAGTTACTTCCAGCGTGTTTACTACTTCGCCCGGAGCTTCAAATTCAATCAGGGAATAAAACCCGTTTCTTTTCAGTTGAATTGAGTACGCCAACTTTTTCAGCCCCCAATTTTCCTGATTTACAATCGTCGCTTTGTTTTCTTTGAGCAGAGACTCAAAATGTTTAACTGCTTCCTCTACCTGAGAATCAGATAGAACGGGAGTTAAAATGAAAACAGTTTCGTAATGATTCATAAATGTTTTTTATTATTTTTTGAACGGCAAAGGTAATAATTATTCTTGGATTAGACAAAAAAAATCATGGATTTTTTGCGTCCGCAAGTTCAACATCCGACCGCAAGAAGAAATTTTCCCGTCATTAAATTATTTTTCTAATTTTTTGAATTAAATGAATCTATATATTTTTGATATTCAGGAACTTGTTCCACGATGAATTTTTCGCAAAAATTCTTTAATTGAGGAAAAAACGACAAAAACTGGTTTTCAATATTTTTTCCATAAATATAAACTTCTTTTAAAGAATCGCCCATATTGGAATGAAACTTGGACTTTTGGCTTAACTTGGAAAGTGTCCATTCTATACCTTCATAAGTTCTGTATTTTTCAAACCAGTCGTCTTCAATTAGATAGCTGATAAAAGTTTTGAGTTTTGAAGGAAAAATCACTTCGCGTTTTTTCATCAAATCATAACAGTAATTTTTAAAATCCACAAAATCTTCCTTGCAGAACAAATGCCAATTTTTAATCAGAAAATAATCGTAAATAACATCGGTGATAATCGGCGCAAATTTCCCGTAAGCCGCATGAAATATGCTCGTTGTGGTCTTCACAATCGGATGCGCATCTGTGAAGGTATCGATATTTCTGTGCAATAGAATGCCCGCCGCAATGGTCTGCGGATAGTCCTGATAATCTTTGCCTCTAACCACCTCGCCCAAGGCATTACCTACCTGAATATCAGGTATGTTGTATGATAATAATTGATGGGCTACTATGTTCATCTTTCTTGGATACTGTTAAATTTTCAAACTTTTAAAAATATTTCTCTTTTTATAGCAAACTCAAAATTAATGTTTAAGATTTTTTTGAGTCATTTTCTTCATTTCTCTTTTCAGCACAGGATACCTTTCCTGCATGTCTTCTTGCAAAGACGCATTCAATTTTAATGCCATTTCTAAATATTTCTCTCCTTTTTTCGGTTGTTTTAACAAGAAATAACAATTGCTTAATTGATAATAAATTTCTGCTTTGTTGAAATTTTTCAAACATTGAAGCAAAACGTCAATGGCTTTCGGATATTCGCCGAGCGCAATCAGTACTTCTGACAACGCCAACCAATTATAAAAGTGATTGGGTTCTAATTCTACAACAATTTCAAAGGCATCTGCCGATTCTTCAAACCGTCCGAGTTCAACACTAATGTATGCGTATTCTTTCCAATAATTTTCGTCCTTTGAGTCTATTTCCAACGCTTTTTCTATGGAAAACAAAGCTTCTTCGTGGTAGCCTCGTCTTTCGTAAAGGCAGGCTATTTCGTACCAGCCTTTGTCAAATTGCGGGTCTTCGTTTACCGATTTCATAAATGCTTTCAACGCTAAAAACGGTTTTTCCAGATGATTATACGCTTGTCCGATTTTGAAATAGGAGAACGCTGATGTGTCGTCAAATCCCAAAGATTCTTCGTAGGTCTCAATGGCATTTTTCCAATGGTTCATCTGTTCGTAGCAAAAGGCTTTCTGCGTGTAACCTGCAATGCTTTTCGGATTGATAATCACCACATAATCAAAAGATTGCAGTGCTTTTTCGTATTGGCGGAGATTCAAATGTTGAAAACCGAGCTGAAACCACGCTTCCTCTGAATAGGGATTGATGTCTATATACTTCTTCAAGAAGTCGATACAGTCCTGCGTGCGGCGCATCATGTCATAGCAATGAACGCATGAAAACAGCGCAAAATCGTCGTCAAGATTATATGTCAGTGCGAGCTTGAAATAATACAACGCTCCTTCAAAATTTTTGAGTTCTAAATATTCGTTTCCCAGACAGTTGCAGATGTAATCTTCTTCTTCGTGGTTTTTCAGCGCCTGTTTGTATATATCTATCGCCTTGTGAGGCATTTCGCGCAACGACCAATATCCCGCAAGGGTAACAAGAAAATCGGTATCGTTGGGGCAGATTTCTTTTAGCTCGTCTATCAAATGCGAAGCTTCGCGCAGGGATTCTGTCCCGACAAAATATTCCAACTGTCTTATTTTCAAATCAATATTTGCAGGATATTGTTGAGAAGCGATTTTCAACGCTTTTAGGGCATATTCATAATCGTAAATGTCCAAATAGAAAGAAATGATTTCGTCAAACTCCTCTGAATCAAAGAAAACAGGTTCGTTTTTTTCGAGCATTTCCTCAAATCTGTCCACCAGTTCGTTATCAAAAAAATCTTCCTCCAAGACTAAAATTCTTTATTTTTTAATTTTAATATGTAAAGGTACGGAGTTTATTTGTATTTTTGGTTATCGTTCTCAATTTTTATTCACAATAATTCAACAAGCCAAAGCTCTCACAATCAATACAAAAACTCTATTTCTTTGTTTCGGAAAAGTCTAACTTTCTCATTTTCAAATTCTACTTTCAGCCGTCCGTCTTCGGTTGTTCCGAGTATGATGCCGTTCTGTTTGACCGCATTGACAACAAAAGTGCGGACTTTGTCTTTGCCGAACAGAAACGCATTGTATTCCCTCAGCAACGCCTCTTTATCAAACAATCTGTGATGATTTTTTTCTAAAAAAATGCTGAAATTCTGTGTCAAATTATGTAAATCAAATTTCTTTTTCTCGCCGGACAATAAGTATAGCGAAGATGCTTTCGGCAGATTTCCAAAATCTGTCTGCAACACATTGATTCCTACGCCGATAATGTAAGTATTTTCAGTTTTTTCTATCAAAATTCCGACGATTTTTTTCTTTTGGATTAAAATATCATTAGTCCATTTGATTTCCGTTTTCAATTCTGTCAGTTGTTCAAAAAAATTTCTCAAAACAACTGATGTCCAAAAACTTACATCGACTGCCTCTGTTTTGTCATCTGTAAGACAAATTGTCAGCGCAATGTTTTTTTCCGGCTCGCATTTCCATGTGATTCCGCTCTGCCCCTTTCCTTTCGTCTGGTTGAAAGTATAAACGCCCGAAAAATTCTCTTTAAACTCTGCCAAATATTCCTTAATATAATCATTGGTTGAGCCGATTTCTTTAAAATATCTCAATGGCATAAGATTTGACTATGTTTTTAGTTCAATTTAAAAACGTCAAAATTAATTATTATTCCATTATAAATGCGTATTTTTGCATAGAACTTAAAAAATATCCATACAAAACAGTAAATGAGCAACAAAAAGCAAGATAAAAAAATTTTATTAGATAACATCATTGAAGGAATTGAAAACGTTAAAGGTCAAGATATTACAATTTTGGATTTTTCCGAACTCGACAACAATATTACCGATTATTTCGTTATCTGCACAGGAAATACCAACACGCAGGTTTCCGCAATTTCCGACTCGGTAGAGCGCATCGTGAAAACCCATCTGCACGAACGCCCATGGCACGTAGAAGGATCGGACAACTCTCAATGGGTGCTGATGGATTATATCTCCATTGTGGTTCACATTTTCCAACCCGAATACCGCGAATATTACGATTTGGAAAGCCTTTGGGGCGATGTTCAAATAACTCAAATCCCCAACGCTTCGGCTTAATCTTTTATTTATTAACAAAACAACAGCGACACCTTGGAAACAAATAATCTAAATCAAAAAGACAACAATAATAAAAAAAGAAAAAAAGACAACAATACGCTGTCTTTCAATTGGTTTTACGGGATTCTAATCATTCTGGCAGGCTTGATTCTGTTTCAGGAATTTTTCTCTTCCGGCTCCGAAAATAACAAAATAGACACCGACAAATTTTTCACCTATCTCGAAAACGGGCATATTAAAAAAGTGGTTTTCATCAACGAAACTTCTCAAGTGAAAGTCTATTTGATGCAGGAAGCGATGAAAAATCCCGAAATTTACAATCAAAAACCCTCTTCAAGCCCGTTTCCCCAATTCACCGACGAACCGCAATTTTCTTTCACGGCAGGAGATAAACAACTGTTTCAAAAACGATTCGACGAAATCAAAAAAACAAAAGCGCTTCCCACCACTTTAGAATTTGACAATCCGTCCCCTTGGGGCAGTCTCGTCATTCAATTGCTGATTCCTATTGCCTTTTTTGCTTTGATTTGGTGGTTTCTGTTCCGAAGAATGTCAGGCGGTGCAGGCGGCGGACAAATTTTCAGCATCGGGCGTTCCCGAGCCAAACTTTTTGACGAAAACGACAACATGCCGATAACTTTCAAAGACGTTGCAGGATTGGAAGGAGCAAAAGAAGAAGTTGAAGAAATCGTAGAATTCCTGAAAAATCCAAAAAAATATACCAAATTGGGTGGTAAAATTCCAAAAGGCGCACTGCTGATTGGTCCTCCCGGAACAGGTAAAACCCTGTTAGCTAAAGCAGTAGCAGGCGAAGCCAAAGTTCCGTTTTTTTCGCTTTCAGGTTCAGATTTCGTAGAAATGTTCGTTGGAGTCGGCGCTTCACGCGTGCGCGACTTGTTCCGTCAGGCAAAAGAAAAATCGCCTTCCATCATTTTCATTGACGAAATTGATGCCATCGGGCGAGCTCGTGGAAAAAACAATTTCACAGGTTCAAATGATGAAAGAGAAAATACTTTAAATCAATTACTTACAGAAATGGACGGTTTCGGTACGGATACCAATGTCATCGTGCTTGCCGCTACCAACCGCTCCGATATTTTGGACAAGGCGTTGATGCGTCCCGGACGTTTCGACCGCTCTATTTTTGTAGATTTACCTGATTTGAACGAAAGAAAAGAAATTTTTATCGTCCATTTAAAACCGTTAAAACTCAATAACAACATTGATATTGATTTCTTAGCAAAGCAAACTCCGGGATTTAGCGGAGCAGACATTGCCAATGTCTGCAATGAATCCGCCCTCATCGCAGCACGGCGCGGCGGAGACGATGTCGGAAAACAAGATTTTCTGGATGCGGTTGATAGGATTATCGGCGGACTGGAAAAGAAGAACAAAGTCATCAAGCCGAATGAAAAGAAGCGCGTAGCGTTCCACGAAGCGGGTCATGCGACCATAAGCTGGATGACGGAACACGCCGCTCCGCTGTTGAAAGTTACGATTGTTCCGCGCGGACGCTCTCTCGGCGCAGCTTGGTATATGCCTGAGGAAAGGCAACTGACCACGACGGAACAAATGCTCGACGAAATTTGTGCCACTTTGGGCGGACGCGCAGCGGAAGTTGTTATTTTTGGAAATATTTCAACAGGCGCACTATCTGATTTAGAGAGAGTTACAAAACAGGCAAATGCTATGGTTACCATTTACGGACTAAGTAAAAAAGTAGGAAATATCTCATATTATGACAGTTCCGGCAATGAGTATGGCTTTACCAAACCTTATTCCGAAGTAACTGCCGAAACTATAGACAAAGAAATTTCTTCGATCGTAGAAGGGCAATATCAACGCGCCGTACAGATTTTAAACGACAACAAAGACAAACTTACAGCGCTGGCAAACAAGTTGTTGGAAAAAGAAGTCATCTTTAAGGAAGACTTGGAAGAAATTTTCGGCAAGAGAACATTCGATTCGGACGAAGATTCCATTCAAGAGCAAGCCAAAAAAGAGGAACAGAAAGCGGAGGAAAATGTTATTTCACAAATAGAAAAAGACAAACCGGTTTTTTAATTTTTTCTTATAAATGACCTTTTAATTCACATATTTTTTCTACCTTTGGGGGTTTAAAACTTTGGTTTACATGGGATTTCTTGATCAACTATTCAGCAGAAAAAAAAACAAGGACGATGACGACGAACCTTTAAATCTCGCCCATGAAGAAAACATGGAAATTACCTTTATCAAAAACTTCAAGGCAGGTAACGGAATGTTTTTTTACTGTGAAGACAAACAGGAAGCGCTGGAACAACTCAAACAAATATTTGTAAATGAGGATATTACGGAAGTTCTATGCGTGGACGGAAAACTAATTTCCTTTATCAACGTGTTAGACTGCTATCACAGTTCCGAAAAGAATAAACATCAAGATATTGCGTTTATCACCTGCGAATATCTCATCGTTTTGGACGGCTCGGTAATGATTTCCTCAGACCAGACACACCATCTCAAAAAATCCGACCTGCCCGAAAAAATCATCATTTGGGCACACCCTGACCAAATTATCAGCACATCAAGCGTCGGTTTGGCAAAAATCCGATTCAATAAGCAGGACAACATTCCTGCCAACATTACCGCGCTGCACGGCAATCAGATGCAGGGATTTACGGACATCGCCACCGCTAAAAAATTATATTTACTTTTAGTAGAAGAAAAATTGTAATCAAGTGAAAAATTTAATAACCCGCACACTTTCAGGAATTTGCTACACTCTACTTATTTTTTTATGCACCACTTCCTTTTTTTCCGAATTTTTAAACGTTTATTTCAACCTGAAAATCAAGTCCGAATACTTGTTTTACGGACTAATAACGCTTTTCCTGCTGATATGCCTGTGGGAATGCTCCCGAATCCTGCGGTTTTCGTCTGCTATTTACCAAATTCTTGCTTTCGCTGTTGCAGGAATCCTTTTCTACAACTTTTCGTCTAATTATTTCAGCCAGTCATTCAGTTTTTCCTTTTTAGGAAAAATCGCATGGAATCACGTTGCCGTCGCCGCTTTGTTCATCTTGGCGCTGACCCTCATTTTCCGCTTTTCCGACGAACTCGAAACCGACAGCGCAAAACTGATTTTTACAGCCGTTTATGTCGGCGTACCTTTCAGTTTGAGCCTTACTATCCCTTTCAGTCAAGAACCACTTTCACCCGAAATATTTTTCATTTTCATTTTGATTTGGCTCAGCGATTCATTAGCCTATCTGATTGGAACTCAATTTGGAAAACATAAATTAGCTCCAAAAATATCTCCCAATAAATCAATGGAAGGATTAATCGGCGGCATCACCGCCACGCTGATTGCAGGATTTGTCATCGAAAAATTTCTGCCCGATTTGCGGGGAAATTGGGTTATCATTGGCGGAATTATCGCTATCTTTGCCCCATTGGGAGATTTAGCCGAATCCAAACTTAAAAGAATTTTTGGCGTAAAGGATTCAGGGGCTGTCATTCCCGGACACGGTGGATTTTTAGACCGTTTAGACAGTTTTATCGCCTGTGTACCTTTTGTTTTTATATATTTTTTAATTGATTCATTATTATGAAATTACACCGAGAAGGAACAACCATTTTATGGACGAGCAGTCTGTTATTTTTGATTATCAGTGCCTTAGCTCTGTATTTTTTGCATTGTTGGGGATTGATCTTAGTCCTTTCCCTACTTGTCCTTTTGATTTTGATTTTTTGGTTTTTCCGCAATCCAACGAGAATCTGCAATGCCCAAGATGATGAAATCATTGCACCTGTAGATGGCAAAATAGTGATTATCAATGAAATATACGAAAAAGAATTTCTGAAAACGCAGTGCATTCAAGTGTCTGTTTTCATGTCTCCGCTCAATGTCCATGTCTGCCGATACCCGTTAAACGGAAAAGTGGTTTTCACTAAATATCACGCAGGCAAGTACTTGGTAGCCTGGCACGAAAAATCTTCCGAACTGAACGAAAGAACGTCGGTAGCAGTAGAAAACGCTTACGGACAGCGAGTTTTATTTCGACAAATTGCCGGCGCAGTTGCCCGAAGAATTGTAATGTA
>JAITOO010000122.1 GCA_031289875.1 Flavobacteriaceae bacterium | reverse complement strand
AAAAAAAGCATTTAAATATCAAAAACAAAAAAACGGCTAAATCTGCATGCTAAAAGAAAAATCATTATCTTTGCAAAATAAAACAGAAATATTATGAACACAAATAAACAGGAAGAAAGACGGACAAAATCGTTGACCATAGCAAATCCGATGTATGACACCGTGTTCAAACGCTTGATGGAAAACGACAGGGTGGTAAAGTTTTTTATCGGCACGTTGCTGGAAGAAGAGGTTCTATCGGTAGATATTCGCCCGCAGGAATACACGCATAAGAGCGATGGCGCGAGCAAAAAGAACGATGACGATGATAACAGTATAGCAGGCTTGGCTTATTCGATATACAGGGTAGATTTTGTAGCCGTTGTCAAAACCAAGGAAGGCGAGCATAAAAAGATATTGATAGAAGTTCAAAAAGGGAAAGATGAGGATGACGTGATGCGTTTCCGGAATTATCTGGGCGACCAATACAAAAAAACGGATAAAGTGGACGGAAAAACAATGGTTTTGCCCATTATTACTATCTATATTTTAGGATTTAATTTGAGTAGAATGGATTCGCCCTGTGTCAAGGTTAACCGCACCTACGTTGATATGCTTAATCATCAAACTATCGATGTGAAAACGCCGTTTTTAGAGAAACTGACGCACGACACTTATGTTATCCAAACAAAGAAAATTTCTCTGCCTCATTACCGTACCAAACTGGAGCAATTACTAGGTATTTTTGAACAAGCGCATTTTACCGACGAGAACTCAGAGATACTCAAACGGTATCGCCAATCGGATGATGACAATAAAGATATACAACTTATCACTTCAATTCTGCATGAAATGGGTACCGACCCTGACGAGCGGAAAAAAATAGAAGATGAAGTTGAAGCTTTGCGAACATGGGAGGAACTTTATGGAAGAAAAATTCGGGCAGCAAAAGAAGCTAATGAAGAAATAGCTAAAGCTAATGAGGAACAAGTTAAAGTGATTAAAGCGCAGGCTAAAGCTCTCGAAGAAACGAGGAAAGCTAATGAGGAAAAAGATAAACGCATTGCAGAATTAGAACGTATTTTAAAAAGCAAACACGAATAGTCAACAAGAAACAATATATTCTTCACTACGCTCGGAATGACTGCCGCTTTGTTGAGAGGAAGAAGAGATTTGGTACAGTTTTGTACAAACCGAAGAAGAATTAATGACTTAACTCAGAAGTATTGTAAACAACTCAATGGTTGAAAATTAATGTGAATATATGCAATCCGATTGCCCGTAGGTCATTTATATCAATAGGAAAATGTTTGTCGCCTTTATTTTTTCCCGTAAAACGTATGAATGTCCTACTGACATTAGAGCGGGCGGAAAATGTCAATTTCTATTGATATGTAAATTCTACGGATTATAAACCAAATTTCAAATCCTGATTCGCATAATTAAGAAATTTTAGATAGTACAGACATGATAAAATGTAAAGTTGTAAAAAAAGCATTTAAATATCAAAAACAAAAAAAACTGCAATGAAAATATACTAACATTCTTATAAAATATTATCTTTGTAGCAGTTTTAATAATCATTTATGCACTAACTAACTGATTAAAGTAATTATAAATATTTTTATTAAAATAAATATGGATTTTAATCTAACAAAAAAACAAAAACTTTTTCAGCAAATGATGCGCGATTTTGCCGAAAAAGAAGTAAAACCACTTGCTGCCGAAATCGATGAACAAGAACGTTTTCCGATTGAAACAGTAGAAAAAATGGCAAAAACAGGTATAATGGGAATTCCTGTACCTGTGCAATACGGCGGTGCTGGCGGCGATAATATTATGTACACAATCGCTGTTGAAGAATTATCGCGCTTTTGTGCAACAACGGGAGTTATCGTTTCGGCGCACACTTCGTTATGCGTTGCGCCCATTTTGGAACACGGAACTGAGGAACAAAAACAAAAATATCTCCCTAAATTGGCGGCGGGAGAGCATATCGGCGCGTTCGGACTTACCGAGCCAAATGCAGGCACAGACGCTTCGGCGCAGCAAACAACGGCTGTTGCAGATGGCGATAAATGGATTCTGAACGGAAATAAAATTTTTATTACCAATGCCGGTTATGCTCAGACGTATGTTATTTTTGCAATGACCGACAAATCGCAGGGTGTGAAAGGAATATCGGCGTTTATTGTCGAAAAAGGAACGACCGGATTTACCTTCGGAAAAAAAGAACTGAAAATGGGAATTCGCGGTTCGGCAACTGCTGAATTGGTATTCGAAAATTGCGTTATTCCAAAAGAAAACCTGCTTGGAAAAATTGGCGGCGGATTTTCAATTGCAATGAAAACTCTTGACGGCGGACGTATAGGAATTGCCTCTCAAGCACTTGGAATTGCACAAGGAGCAATGGACGAAACCGTGAAATATGTAAAAGAACGCAAGCAATTCGGCAAAGCACTCGGCAAATTTCAAAATACGCAATTTCAGTTAGCCGATTTGGAAACGAAAATACAGGCTTCGCGCTTGCTCGTTCGCAATGCAGCGTTCAAAAAAGACAACGCAGTTCCATATTCGGATGCAGCAGCGATGTGCAAACTTTTTGCTGCCGAAACAGCGATGGAAGTTACAACAAAAGCCGTACAGTTTCACGGCGGTTACGGCTACACACGCGAATATCCTGTAGAACGAATGATGCGCGATGCCAAAATCACCGAAATTTACGAAGGAACGTCAGAAGTACAACGAATGGTGATTGCGGCGGC
>JAITOO010000086.1 GCA_031289875.1 Flavobacteriaceae bacterium | reverse complement strand
AACTCGTAGCCCATTCGCTGGCTTCTTTGATGGTTAGTAATTTTTGGTCGGCATGAGGCAGAGAAGCCGCCGTCAAATCCGTGGAATTATCAGCATTTTTTTTTAATTCTTCTTTGTTGCCGCCTGAAAATATTTTTGTGTTGGTATTCATTATTGCAAATTTACGATTTCCACCGTAATTCTACTCTACCTTTCGTGCTTGCAAAAACTCTTCCCACGTGTCCATTCCTGCGCCCGTCGTTGCAGAAACTTCAAAAAATTTCAACTTCGGATTGACCTGCAAAGCGTAATTTTTCAACTTTTCTAAATCGAATTTCAAATAAGGAAGCAGGTCTATCTTATTGATAATGCAAATGTTGGAAGTGTGGAACATATCAGGATATTTCAACGGTTTATCCTCGCCTTCCGTTACGGAAACGATGACCACGCGCATAGTTTCGCCTAAATCGAACATGGCGGGACAGACCAGATTTCCAACATTTTCAATCATCAAAACCGAATTTTGTTTCGGCTGCAACTGTTTCAACGACTTGGAAATCATCTCACTGTCCAAATGGCAGCCTTTTCCTGTATTAATTTGAACAACAGGAGCTTCCGTCTTGAAAATCCGTTCTGCGTCATGAGTTGTCTGCTGGTCGCCTTCGATGACCGAAATTTCAATTTTTCCCTTTAAATCGCTGATGGTTCGTTCCAGCAAGGTGGTTTTCCCCGAACCGGGCGAAGAAACCAGATTCAGAACGAAGATATTCAACGCTTCAAAATATCCGCGGTTGCGTTCTGCCGTAAGTTGATTTTTTAATAAAATATCCTGCTCTAAATCAATTATATGGCTGTGTTCGTGATGAGGGTCATGAGGGTCATGAGAATGCTTATGACTGTGTTCGTGGTCGTGATGATGATGTTCATGTCCGCCGTCGGCGTGGTAATGCACATGTTCGTCCGTACCCATTTTTTTTATAACAATTCCGTTTTCACTGCCTCCACAGCCACAAGTTGTACACATGATTTTTTAATTTTTTAACGGTTAAAAGTACGATTTTTTATTAAAATAATGACTGTGCAGTTTTAAATATCTTTATGATTTATGTGTGCGAATCATAGGGCATTGCTAATGAAGTGTGGTTTTTATACATGATTTATTGAATTTATATTTTCACGTACTTGAGAATCAAACGATTCAAAAGTAATAAAAACGAAAAAAACAATCAATAGCTATATTTTATTAGCTACCAATTTTTTTGCTTTGCAAATCTTGCTCTCCATTCAACGCATCACTTGTGCATTGCGTTTTCTATAATATGCCAGATGTCGTTTCCAAAAATCAGCACCATTAAAGCCAGCAAAATGACGATACCCACCATTTGGATTTTTTCCATTATTTTATCGCTGAGTTTTCTGCCTGTAATCATCTCGCCGATACAGAACAGGGCATGACCGCCGTCCAGTCCCGGAATCGGAAGCAGGTTGAGAAATGCCAGCCAAATGGAAAACATAGCGGTGAAATTCCAAAAACGTTCCCCGTCCCAAGTCGGAGAAAAAACTTTGTACAACCGTAAAGGTCCGCTGACTTGTTTCAGCACGCCGATTTTTATTAACTTAAAAGTTCCCACCTGATCTGTCAAAGCGTTCCAAGCAGTTCTCGGAGCTGCGCCAACGGCTTGAAGCAAATTGTAATTCTGAATATATACGGCTTTCTTGATGTTAGAATGATGACTATTTGAAATTCCTATTATCGCACTGTCGGGAATATATAATTTTGCAGAGATTTCTTTTCCGTTGCGGACAATTCCTATATTGACGGTATCTTTTTTCGATTGATTGAAAACGGCGTTCATCTCGTCCTGATATTGTATCGGCTGATTGTTGATGGAAGCAATGACGTCTCCTTTCTGCAACACTTTGCTTGCCGTGCCTTGCGGAAAAATAGAATCTGCTATTGCCAGAGATCTCGGAGCGACCAAAGGTTCTATTTCGCGTTCTTTTTGATTCATCAATTCTTCTTTTCCTGCATCAGCAATAGGAAAAGAGAGTTTTTTACCGTCCCGAACCACAGTTGCACTATCTCCCAAAAGAATTTTCATCGGCAGTTTATTGACATCAGTAACAGGCTCTCCGTTAATAGCAATAATATTGTCTCCGTTGCGGAAGCCCATAGCTTGCGCAGGTTTGGAAAAAGCATAGCCGTCTATTACTTTGGCAGAGTCAATTTTCACCTCGCCCCAGACGAACAAAACGCCTGCATAAATGACAATTGCCAAAATCACATTGACGATGATTCCTGCCAGCATGATAATCAGCCGTTGCCAGGCAGGTTTAGCGCGAAATTCCCAAGGCTGGGCTTCGCCTTTCATCTGCTCGGTATCCATGCTTTCGTCTATCATTCCTGTGATTTTCACGTAGCCGCCGAGCGGAAGCCAGCCGATTCCGTATTCGGTCTCGCCGATTTTTTTCTTGACTATGGAAAACCAAGGGTCGAAGAATAAATAGAATTTTTCCACTCGGGTTTTAAAATACTTGGCTGCCAAGAAGTGCCCGCCTTCGTGAAGGACAATCAAAATGGAAAGGCATAATATCAACTGCGCTATCTGAGTAAATAATTGCATTTTTCAAAAACTTAAACCGCAAAAGTAGTGAAAATTTATGACAAGCCCAATCCTCATTTTCTTTCCTGAAGAAAAGTTTGGGAATAGAATTACGGATTTTCTCTTTCCAGAGATTCTTCGCAACGCATTTTTCGGAAGATATTGATGAGCGTAACTACATCTTTTTCACAGTATTTTTTAATTTTTTCAAGATTTTTTTCCTCGTAATAAGTCTGCGCCACCTCGCTGCCGTCCATTTCGTCTTTCGGGGTAGGCAGTTGGAAGACGTGCGCCAACAAATCCAGAGAAGTGTAATGTTTGTAATCACCTAACTTCCACAGTTCCAGAGTGTCCAAGTGCTGAACTTCCCAAGGTTTTTTGCCGTGCATTTGCAAAATTTTCGGCAGTTTGATTTGATTTATCATCATTCTTCTCGATAGAAAAGGAAAGTCAAATTCCTTTCCGTTGTGGGCGCAGAGCAATAAATTCGATTTGAAATAGACAGATTGAAGCATTTCGCAAAAGTCCAGCAAAATCCGCATTTCGTCGTGTCCGTAAAAACTTTTGATTCGGATTTTTTGTTCGTCAATGACCAGCCCGCAACTCAAACAGATGATTTTTCCAAATTCCGCCAAAATTCCTGCCCGTTCGTAGTAAAATTCTTCCGCTGTAACCTCTTCTTTCCGCTGATTTTGCGTTTTTTTCTCCCAGAGAGTTTTTGTCCGCTCAGGAAGTCCATTCCAATCCCACGTTTCGGGAACGGTCTCTAAATCAAAAAACAAAATTTGCCGTAAAGGAATTTTTTCCAGCATAGCGCAAAAATTATGATTTTTCAAAGGTAGGGAAAATATTTTTTTCATCTCAACCTATTTTTGAAGGTTCGCCGTCTTATATAACAAACCTGAATTTGGTGTATAAATCTGCAAAAAAGAGAGGACTACTTTTTATTCAAAGTTTCGTCGTACTGCTGATTTCCTAAAATTTATGTACTTTTGCCCTCGTGGAAGACAATAGTCTTTACATTATCATTGATGAAAAATTGGATTGAAGCCGCGCGATTGAGAACTCTTCCGCTTTCATTGAGCGGAATTATTTTAGGCGGAATGCTGGCAAAGTGGCTCGGCGTTTTTGACGGCGTTATTTTTGGACTGTCTTGTCTGACAACGGTTTTGTTTCAGGTGTTGTCCAATTTTGCCAACGATTATGGCGACGGAGTGAAAGGGACGGACAATGAACACCGCATAGGTCCTGCCCGAGCTGTGCAGTCGGGCGCAATTTCTCAGAACCGAATGTTGAAAGCCATTATCGTGATGATAATTCTTTCTGCCGCGTCTGCAACAGTTTTGCTTTGGTACGCTTTTGTCCCTGAATATTGGGTGCAATTTTCCGTTTTCATCGGACTGGGAATCGCCTGCATTGCTGCTGCCATGCTCTACACAATGGGCAGTAAACCATATGGTTACATGGGATTGGGAGATATTTTCGTGTTTATATTTTTCGGATGGGTTTCTACCGCAGGAAGCGAATTTTTATATACTAAAAATTTCACTTGGGATACGCTGCTGCCCGCTTCGGCAATGGGATTATTCAGCGTAGCAGTGTTGAATCTCAACAATATGCGGGACATTGACTCCGACCGAATAAGTGGCAAAAAAACGCTCGCACTGCGAATGGGCTTTCAAAATGCTAAATTCTATCAAATGCTGATGATGAACCTGCCGTTCATTCTCTGTTTGATTTTCCTGCTGCTGCATCAGGAAAAATTCGGTATTTCGTTTGAAAGTCTGTCCTCACTCAAACCTTTCCTGTTTTTCGTCTTGTTTATTCCTGCTACTATACTGAGACGCAAGATTTTATATACACAAAATCCCGCTCAGTTAGACCCTTATATGAAGCCTGTTGCACTGCTGGCGCTGTTGTTTGCCGTACTGTTTGGAATGGGTTTGAGCCTTTAACCTATTGATTTTTAATGATGAAAGAGAAAATAAAACATATTTTTTTTGATTTGGACAATACCCTCTGGGATACCGATAAAAACTCGAAAACCACGCTGGAAACGATGTTTAGCGAGATGAAAGTTACCGAGAAATACGGTTTGGATTTTTCGGATTTTTACCCAAATTATTACGTCCGAAACGAAAAATTGTGGGATTTGTATCGCCAGAACCTTGCAACTAAGCAAGACATCATATCGAAAAGATTTTGTTCTACTTTTCAGGAATTTGACATCAATGACGAAGAATTGAATCAATATTTTGAAGAAAATTTTCTCAAAAAAGTCGTAGAGAATAACGATTTGGTCGAAAATGCAGAAAACGCATTAAGATATTTAAAATCAAATAATTACAACTTACACATTGTTTCCAATGGATTCATCGAGCCAACGGAGCGCAAAGTTTTTGACACACCAATACACCAATACGTTTCCACTGTTACGAGCGGCGAGGAAATCAACAAGCGCAAGCCTGCCCGCGAAGTTTTTGAACTCGGACTGCAAAAAGCTCGGGCGCTGCCCGAAGAATCGTCTTTCGTCGGAGACGATTGGTCTGCTGATGCGCTGGGAAGCGAGAAAATAGGCATGTTTCCTGTATTTTTCGATTACAAAAAAGAAAAAAAATACAAGCAAAACGGTTTCCCGATTGTAGAAGATTTGCTGGAACTGAAAAATATTTTTTGATGATAGAAATTTTCACGGACGGAGCCTCTTCGGGCAATCCCGGCAAAGGAGGATACGGCATTTTAATGAGAATGCAGGGAACTCAATATGTCAAAACCTTTTCCGAAGGTTTCCGCCTTACGACCAACAACCGTATGGAACTGCTGGCAGTCGTTACCTCACTGGAAAAAATTAACAGACCCCATCAAGAGGTTGTTGTTTATTCTGATTCCCAGTATGTTGTTGATGCGGTGAACAAGCATTGGATTTTCGGCTGGGAAAAAAAACGCTTTGACAAGGTGAAAAATCCTGATTTATGGATTCGTTTTTTGAAAGTTTATCGACAGCACAACGTGCGTTTCCAATGGGTAAAAGGTCATGCGGGACATCCCGAAAACGAACAATGCGACAAAATGGCAGTTGCCGCCTCTAAAGCAGAAAATCTCTCAGTCGATACGGGGTATGAAAACTCCATAAAAAC
>JAITOO010000072.1 GCA_031289875.1 Flavobacteriaceae bacterium | reverse complement strand
CGGTTTACACGATTTTCTCCAATTTTGATACATTTTTAGCAATTTCTTCGCTTGAAAGACTGTAATTTACCAAATCTCCTGCAATATATTTGTCGTAGGAAACCATATCAATCAAGCCGTGTCCTGAAAGGTTGAATAGTATCACTTTCTTCTCGCCTGTCTCTTTACAACGATTTGCTTCATTGATAGTTGCTGCAATTGCATGGTTGGATTCAGGCGCAGGAATAATTCCTTCCGTTTGGGCAAACAGCATTCCTGCCTTGAAGCTGTCCAACTGTTCAATATCCACCGATTCTATCCTCTTGTCTTTCAGCATCTGAGAAGCAATAACGCCTGCGCCGTGATAACGCAGTCCGCCCGCGTGAATGTGTGCAGGCGAAAAATTATGTCCAAGCGTAAACATCGGCAACAGAGGAGTGTAGCCCGTTTCATCGCCGAAATCATATTGAAAAACGCCTCTTGTCAGTTTTGGACAGGAAGCAGGTTCAGCGGCAATAAAGCGTGTTTTTTTCGTGTCGTCTTTGATATTGTGCCTCATGAAAGGAAAAGCAATTCCTCCAAAATTTGAACCTCCTCCGAAACAGCCGATAATCACGTCGGGATATTCGCCGGCTATTTGCATTTGTTTTTCTGCCTCTAAACCAATAACTGTTTGATGTAGAATAACATGATTCAGTACAGAGCCTAACGTATATTTGCAGTTAGGCGTATTCATTGCCAACTCAATTGCTTCGGAAATGGCAGTTCCCAACGAGCCTTGATAATTCGGATGGTCGGTCAAGATTTTGCGTCCCGCTTTGGTACTCATGCTCGGAGATGCAATCACCTGTGCACCAAATGTTTGCATGATAGAACGACGGTAAGGCTTCTGTTCATAGCTGATTTTCACCATGTAAACCGCCAATTCCAGCCCGAAAGCGCAGGCTGCGTATGATAGCGCCGCTCCCCACTGTCCTGCGCCCGTTTCGGTAGTGATATTGGTAATCCCCTGTTTTTTACAGTAATATGCTTGTGCCAGCGCTGAATTGAGTTTGTGCGACCCGACAGGACTTACGCTTTCGTTCTTGAAATAGATGTGGGCAGGCGTTCCTAAAGCCTTTTCCAATCCGTAAGCGCGAACTAACGGAGTGCATCGGTAATTTTTGTACAAATCACGAACTTCTTCGGGAATGTCAATCCAAACGTCGGTTTGGTTAAGTTCTTGCTGAGCAAGTTCTTCCGCAAAAATCGGGTATAAATCTTCTGCCTTCAACGGCGTTTTTGTTGCAGGATTGAGCATGGACAACGGTTTGTTCGGCATTTCAGCTTGTATGTTGTACCATTTTTCGGGTAGTTCCCGCTCGTCTAAAATTATTTTTTTTGTCTTTTCCATAAATATTTTGTTCTAAATCAAAAACAACCCATCGTTTGATAAACAACAGGCTGTCAGTATTTTTGTATTGTTATGATGATTTATTTGCATAACATACCACTGTGCTGCCTATTTCTGAGAAACTTAGACCACCACCAACGCCATATGATAATTGAATAAATCATGTTGATTTTTAATTTTTAATATCTGCAAATGTAAAAATATTTTTTGAATGAAAAGAAAAATCGGAATATTTTTTCAAAGACAATGCTAAAATCTACTCAAACCGCACATTGTATTTCCATTCTAAGAATTTAACGAATATAAAATCAGAAAGATACAATGTAAAATCAATAAACATATTCAGAGAAAATTTGAATTTTTATTCCCCCAAAGAAATTTTCTTCCTGAATTAAAAAAAAGGTGCATTTAGTTGTTGAAATCTGCGTAACGAAATTTTTTGTAAAAAATTTTGCCGGTCTGAAAAAAATCACTAAGTTTGTCCCAAATGAAGAAATTAGTATCTATATTACTTTTATTTATAGCTTTCAACTTAGTAACGGCTGAAACTGAACCTGTTTTTTCTTCATATTCCTCCGAACAGACAACAACAAAATCTATCATTTACCCAAATCCTGCAAGAGATTTTACCACCATAAAAAACACTTCAGATGTTAAGATTAAAAATATTACGGTGGTTTCCATGGTCGGCAGTTCTGTTTTGAACCAAAACGGAGGCAGTGATAGCGAAATACAGCTCAATTTAACCAACATTCGGGCAGGAAGATACTTTGTAAGAGTAACTTACGCAAACGGCTATCAAGAAATCCTGAGTTTGATTAAATTATAATTCTGTTTTCTTTCTAAAATCCAAAGTTTTTATTGGCATATTAATTGACCATATTAAATGGAATTTACCAAATTATAAAATATAAATGATATTCAGTCAGTGATTTATATAAAACTTCACTTCGAGTTTCAGAAAGAATTTTTTGACTGGTTTGACTGTTTGTCATTTTTTTAAGACAGTTTTTATATGAAGATTGACACATTGTCACAGTTAGACGAAGTAGTATCCGGCGAGAGCGAATTTATCCCCCTGATGAGCCAGGAAGAGGAAGACAAAATGATGAACGAGGCTTTTCCCGAAGTCATGCCGTTGCTGCCCGTCAGGAACGTCGTGCTTTTTCCCGGCGTCATCATTCCCATTTCCGCAGGGCGTGACAAATCCATCAAACTTTTGCAGGAAGCGCAAAAATCCGACAAAATCATCGCTGTTGTCGCACAAAAAAAAGAAGATGCCGACGACCCGAAAATAGAAGAGTTGCACTGCATCGGAACTGTCGGGCGAATTTTGAAACTCCTCAAAATGCCTGACGGCAGTTCAATGGTTATCATTCAGGGAGTCAGACGGTTTTACCTCAATCAAATCGTAGAAGAAGAACCTTTTTTAAAAGCAAAAATCACCCTCTTAACCGACAAAAAAAGAATTCCGTCCGGTCAAAAAGAATCTTTTTCCGCCTTGCTTGAAAGCCTGCGCGACACTGCCATAAAAACCATTCACGAAAATCCTTCTATTCCTTCGGAAGCCTCTTTTGCGCTCAAAAACATCGAAGGAACTACATTGCTGATAAATTTTATCGCTTCCAATTTGGATTTGAACGTAACTGACAAACAAACCCTGTTAGAGATAGACAACCTCTACGAACGCGCTTCGCAGACCTTAAAATTTCTCAACATGGAACTTCAAAAAATCATTTTAAAAAATTCCATTCAGAACAAAACCAATTCCGACCTGAATAAACAGCAACGGGAATACTTTCTGCATCAGCAGATTAAGACGATTCAAGAAGAACTCGGCGGCGTTTCCCACGAAGCAGAGGAAGAAGATATGCGCCAAATGGCTTCCAAAAAGAAATGGAGCAAGGCGGTCAACGAACATTTTGAACGGGAACTCGTTCGATTGATACGAATGAATTCGCAAGCGCCCGACTACGGCATTCAACGCAACTATTTGGAACTGATGCTCGAACTTCCTTGGGACGAATTTTCCAAAGACGATTTCGATATTCTTCATGCCGAAAAAATCTTGAACAAAGACCACTTTGGACTGGAAGATGTCAAAGAACGCATTTTGGAATATTTGGCAGTGTTGAAGTTGAAAGGCAACATGAAATCTCCGATTATCTGCTTGTACGGACCTCCGGGCGTAGGCAAAACCTCTCTGGGAAAGTCCGTTGCAAGAGCCTTGAAACGCAAGTATGTACGGATTTCTCTCGGCGGTCTCCACGACGAATCCGAAATACGCGGACACCGAAAAACTTACATCGGAGCGATGCCCGGACGCATCATTCAATCTGTAAAAAAAGCGGGAACGTCAAATCCCGTCATGGTTTTAGACGAAATTGACAAAATCGGGAACAGCTATCAAGGAGACCCTTCTTCGGCTCTGCTCGAAGTCTTGGACCCTGAACAGAACAATGCTTTCCACGACAATTTTTTGGAAATGGAATACGACCTGTCAAAAGTGCTGTTCATCGCTACAGCAAACAATCTATCCACCATTCAGCCTGCTTTGCTTGACAGAATGGAAGTGATTGATATTTCGGGATATACGGTGGAAGAAAAAATAGAAATCGGAGCAAAATTCCTAATTCCAAAGCAATTGCAAGAACACGGATTGAGCAAAAAAGACCTTTCTCTTTCACGGAAAGATTTAGAGTTTGTCATTCAGTCTTACACGCGTGAATCCGGCGTGAGAAATCTCGAAAGAAAAATCGCTAAAATTGTGAGAAACACCGCTTTGCAAATTGCCAGAGGAATTGATTACGACAAAAAAATCAGCAAAGCAAAAATCGAAGAAATTTTAGGCGCCCCGATGCCTCCCGATGAGTCGGAAATCAACAAAGTGGCAGGCGTAGTTACAGGCTTGGCATGGACACAGGTCGGCGGCGATATTCTCTTCATTGAGAGCCTTTTATCAAAAGGCGAAGGCAAACTCACGATGACAGGAAATCTTGGAACAGTGATGAAAGAATCAGCGACAATTGCGCTGGAATATCTCAAAGCCAATTACCAAAAATTCCACATCAATCCTGAAAAATTGGAGAAGTCCAACGTGCATATTCACGTTCCCGAAGGGGCAACGCCGAAAGACGGTCCTTCGGCAGGCATTGCGATGCTGACTTCGTTAGTGTCTTCACTTACAGGGAAGAAAGTCAAATCTCGCTGGGCGATGACGGGCGAAATCACTTTAAGAGGAAAAGTTTTGCCTGTCGGTGGAATCAAAGAAAAAATTTTAGCGGCAAAACGCGCAGGAATCACCGATGTTATCCTCTGCGAAGAAAACCGTAAAGATATCGAAAAGATTAAGCCTGAATACATTAAAGGGCTGCAAATCCATTACGCAACTCAAATGGATGAAGTGGTGGAATTGGCGTTGTGAGAAAACCAATATTTATTGGTAATTTATTAGAAATCGCAATGGTCAATTAAATCCTATAAAATACGCCAAAAGCGCAATACCAACGATGATTCTATACCAACCCCACATTTTAAAGCCGTATTTTTTTATCATCTCAACGAAAAATTTGATGGCGAGAATTGCAACTACAAAAGCTATCAGATTGCCCAAAAGGAAAAGCCAGAGATGTCCGCTGTTATTCGCCAGCATTTCGTAGCCTCTGACCGTTGTGCCGTTTTCTTCCCATTTTTTCAGCGTCAAGGCATAGACGTTCACAGCGAGCATCGTCGGGACGGCAAGGAAAAAGGAAAATTCGGCGGCTATTTCCCTGCTGAGTTTTTGCTGCATCCCGCCGATAATCGAAGCGGCAGAACGGCTCACACCCGGCATCATGGCAAGGCACTGCCAAAATCCGATGATAACTGCTTGTTTTATGGTAATGTTTTTCTCGTCCGTAACCCTTGGATTTTTAAAAAATTTATCAATGAAAAGGAGAACAATTCCGCCCAATACGAGAACGGCGGCAATCGTAACATGCGTTTTCATTACTTTGCTAATCAAGTCGTTGAGGAGAACTCCAAGAACCAAAGCGGGCATTACGCCGAAAATGAGTTTCAAGTAAAACTTGATTCGCTTGAAATTAAAAAATTTCTTCCAATACAAAACCACGACTGCCAGAATAGCTCCAAACTGAATGCAATAGGTAAACAATTCCACGAAATTGTCATGGTTAATTTTTAAAATTTCTTCCGTAAAAATCATGTGCGCGGTGGACGAAACAGGCAGATATTCGGTCAGCCCTTCTACAATCGCAATGATGATTGCCTGCAATGTATCCATTAATTTTCTTTTTCAGGATTTACCAAAATAGCGTAAACTTCTATCACAAAGCCTAATACGATGAGCAAAGGCGCAAGCCGTACCCGTCGGAAACTGAAAATCCCATCGTTCCACCGATTAGGATTGTACACGCCGTCAATGGTGTTGGCATCGTCGCCTGTCATTAAAATCAAGCCTAATGCAATGAGCGCCAGACCGATAAGCATGAAAATGTAATTTTTCTTTCCGAAAAGAAAGTGTTTTTCAGAAGATGTAGAAGTAAGATTTTTTGTCTGTTTTTTCATTTTAACAAATTGATTATGAGTAATACAGGTCGTCCAAACGAAGCCCTAAATACCGCCATGTAGCTAAATGGGTACTTGCCGTTGTGATGATGATTCCCAGCAGAATGATGAAAACTGAGAGCAGAATATAATAAGTATAATCGACCACAGGGGGTAAAATGTCGTAATGAATAAGTGCGTAATCTACACAAAACAAGAGAATTAAAGCAATAACTGCACCCAACGTACCCAGCCAGACTGCCTGTATTAAAAACGGTTTCATAATGAAAAACCGCCGTGCGCCGACTAACTGCATCGTTTTGATAATAAATCTTTTGGAAAATATTTTTAACCGTATCGAATTGTTTATCAGCGAAATAGCAATTATTAAAATAATAACCGTCAGCACCGATGTTCCGATGATGACTTTGTCGATGCTTCGGTTCATTTTGGACAATAATGCGCTGTCCGATTTGACTTCATCAACAATCGTGTTTTTTTGCAATAGCCTCTTAACTGTCTCTATATGAGCTGAATCAATGTATTGAGATTTCAGTGAAACCGTAACCGAAGCGGGGTAAATGTCCGACTCAAACAAGGCTTCCGTATCCACGCCCAACTCTTTTTTTGCAATTTGGGTTGCCTGCGTTTTTGCAATGTATTTTACTGATTTTACGTAAGAATACGCCCGAACGCTGTCCAAATATTGAAGCTGGTTTTTCTCGTCCTGCACTTCTGTTTTTGGGTCGGAACTGTTCTTGAAAAACACCTCAATAACCATTTGCTCCCGCAAGTAATCGATGTAAGAATTGGCATTGATGATAATCATTCCCAGAATGCCTATCAAAAACAAAACCAACGAGATGCTTATCACAACAGTGATGTTTGACGAGTGCAGCCTCCGCTTGGTAAATTTATCTACTCTTTTCGACATTTTCAGAAAATAAATGCTAAATTATGAAATCTTCCCAGAATTAACGTAATTTTGAACGCAAAATTAGTGTTAAACAAATATTAAAGAGTTGAAGGTACACCCTAAAAAACATCTTGGACAACATTTTTTGAACGACAAAAACATCGCCGAAAAAATCGTTGAAAGCCTTTCTTGTAAAGATTATGACAGCGTTTTGGAAATCGGGGCGGGAATGGGGATTTTGACACAGTTTCTATTGAAAAAAGATTTTCAAACTTTCGTTGCCGAAATTGACTCCGAGTCGGTTGAATATTTAAAAACACATTTTCCTGAGTTGGAAAACCGTATTGTTGGAGATTTTTTGAAATTAAATTTCCATCAATTACTTAATAATGAGAGCTTTGCCGTCATTGGGAATTTCCCATACAATATTTCTTCGCAGATTGTTTTCAAAATTCTGGAAAATCGCCGCCAAATTCCGGAGATGGTCGGAATGTTCCAAAAAGAAGTCGCCGAGCGGATTTGCGCTCAAAAAGGAAACAAAACTTACGGCATTTTGTCCGTTCTTGCTCAGGCGTATTACACGGCGGAATATCTGTTTACGGTCAGTGAAAACGTCTTTACGCCTCCGCCCAAAGTGAAATCGGCGGTAATACGGCTGAAAAGATATCGAAATGAAATCGAAGGTATTGATAATGAATGGTTTGTCCGAATTGTAAAGGCTGGTTTCAATCAGCGCAGAAAAACGCTGAGAAATGCTTTGAAACCGTTGCAGCTTCCCGAAAAAGTGCAGACGTGCGAATTGCTGTCCCTGCGTGCAGAACAACTTTCAGTAGAAGATTTTGCAGAATTGACAAGGCTGACCAGCCAATGACTCCTGACAATACTTTAATAACGCTGTGGTTTTTAAT
>JAITOO010000040.1 GCA_031289875.1 Flavobacteriaceae bacterium | reverse complement strand
TTTCCAGCGCCATTGTCATTGACGGACTTTCTTTAGTCGGAGAGATGATGTCCACATTCAAACCGTTTTCTTCGGCAGCCTGCTTGGTTGATGCGCCGAAAGTCCCGATTTTGGTTTTTCCCTGCTTGAAATCGGGAAAATTTTCAAATAACGATTTGATTCCCATCGGGCTGAAAAATATCAGCACGTCGTAGCCGTGAATATCTTCGATTTGAGATTTCAGGTCGTTGCTCACGGTTCTGAACAGAATGGCGCGTGTCCAGTCGATTTCCACCTTGTTCAAGGCTTCGATAATATCATGATTCACCACGTCAGAAGTCGGGAGGAGATATTTTTCCGATGAATTTTTTTTGAACATCGGAATCATGTCTTCGGCTTCTTTTTCTCCGACGTAAATCTTTCGTTTTCTGTATACTATGTATCTTTGCAGATAAAAAGCAATTGCTTCCGACTGGCAAATGTATTTCATAGAGTCCGGAACGGTGAAGCGCATTTCTTCTGCCAAGCGGAAAAAGTGGTCAACGGCATTTCTGCTTGTAAAAATAATCGCCGTGAAGTTAGAAAAATCAATTTTCTGCATCCTGACATTTTTTGTGTCTGTTCCTTGCACATAAATGAAAGGTAAAAAATCAATCTGTACTTTGTGTTTTTTTTCTATGTCAAAATAAGGTGAGGCGTCGCCGTTGGGCTTGGGCTGCGAAACCAATATTGATTTTACTTTCATAATCTAATCTTTTTATTATTCAAAAAATACCAATTTTAAAAGGCATAGAGCCGGTAAAATTTCGAATGTGCAAAGGTACAAAATTTCGTAATAATTAGGAATTTTAATGCTCTGTTTAATAAAAAACATCAGCCATATCCACTCGCAAACCCATAATAGACAAGTGCTTACAATGACAATATAAAACAAAAAATGTCCTTTTATCGGGGTGTAATAGATGATGAAACAAAGAAATACCGCCGTTACCAACTTAATAAAAAGGAACGTGTAACGCTGTCTGTAATTGTTTGTAGTGTCTTTTTCTGCCAAAATTTGTAAAAAAACATTTCCTGCCGTATAGGTAAATATCTGATAGGCAAAAACTGCCGCAAACAAGACGAGATACCGAATCCATACGGTATTGTAAAAGGCAAAATCTCTGTGGAAGAAAGGCAGCAGCATCAGCGGAACTAAAATATTGTAAACCAGACCGCAAATAAGACTGTAAAGAGAAAAATTTTCATTTTCCACATCCAAAAAGGAAAATCGGAACATGGATTTTTCATTGGGAATCAAAATCATGCGGGCAGAGACCAGCAGGAACAAACTCCCCAAAAAAAGAAAATTCACAAAATCATCGCCCAATAGTACTCTTTCCATTGTTGTAAGCATTAAGCCTTTAATATCAAATTTAATCTATAAATCTTTTGGTTATCGGTTCGTAAGAATCAATCCGCCTGTCCCGCAGAAATGGCCAATGCACGCGGTATTCGTCCGATTTTTGCGTATTGATTTCTACCACGCTCGACTCTTCCTCGTCGTGCGAAGCCTGATACAGCACCGTCCCGAAAGGATTGCAGACGAATGACCCGCCCCAAAATTTCATTGCGCCGTTTTGTTCAAAACCTGTACGGTTCACGCTCACCGTATGCACGCCGTTTGCGACTGCGTGGCTGCGTTGAATCGTCTGCCACGCATTGAACTGCTCGGCATTGGTTGCTTCGTTCTGTGCCGTCGCCCAGCCGATTGCCGTCGGGAAAAAAAGGACTTCTGCACCCATCAATGCCGTGATTCTCGCCGCTTCGGGATACCACTGATCCCAGCAGATGAGAACGCCGATTTTGGCGAATTTTGTTTGAAAAACCTTGTATCCCAAATCTCCGGGTGTGAAATAAAATTTTTCATAATAGGCAGGATCGTCGGGAATGTGCATTTTTCGGTATTTGCCCAAGTATGTTCCGTCCGCGTCGATAACTGCCGCCGTATTGTGGTACACGCCCTGCGCCCGTTTTTCAAACAGCGAGGCGACAATAACCGTGTTGCATTCCTGCGCAACTTTTGACAGCCGGTCGGTTGCAGTTCCGGGAATCGGCTCAGCGAGTTTGAAATGGTCATAATTTTCCGTATCGCAGAAATAGAGGGACGAGAACAGTTCCTGCAAGCAGACAATCTGCGCTCCGTTTGAAGCGGCTTTCCGTATTCCTGAAATTGCTTTTTCAAAATTGGAATCCACATCGGCAGAGCAGTGGGTCTGCACCAATCCTATTTTTATTTTAGACATAAATTCAGTGAAAATTTATTGTGCAAAAGTAAGAAAATGTGTCCATATTTCAGCGACATTACCTGCCGATTTTTTGACCTGCATGTTGATGGTTTCGCTTTTCAAATGACTGCCGCAATCTTGTTTTAACGGCTTGTCTTTCTCTTTCGACAGATTTTTGTCGAAAAATCGCCGATAATTTGTTACTTTTGCCAAAGATTAATGAAAATGTTTACCATAACTAAATATCGTCAGGAAATACTGAACACCGTTTCACATGCGCTGGGCGTGATTTTGAGCGTCATCGGACTGGCGTTTTTGCTTGTCAAAAACCACAACGCCACGTCTTACAGTACGTTAAGTATCTGGCTCTACGGTTTTTCACTGATTGCTCTGTACGCTTCTTCTACGGTGTATCACCTTTTTGCAGGCGAAAAATTAAAAAAATGTACGCGCATTTTCGATCACATGAGCATTTTCCTGCTCATTGCAGGAACTTATACCCCTATGTGCCTGATTTCATTGGAGAAATCTTCCGGTTGGACAATATTTTTCATCGTCTGGTCAATTGCCCTTGCGGGACTGATTATGAAAATTTTCCTCACGGGAAAAGCCGATAAACTGTCACTGTTGCTCTATTTGGCAATGGGCTGGCTCGTGATTTTCGATATTTCCAACGTTGTTCACGTTTTAACGCCGAACGCCCTATTTTTTCTCGCCTTGGGTGGACTTTTATACACCATCGGCACGATTTTCTACGCTGTGGAAAAAATTCCGTATTCGCATTTCATCTGGCATTTATTCGTGCTGGGCGGTAGCGCTTCTCATTATGCAATGGTTTATTTAATCGTTTGATTTACATGAAAATAATAGGATTGACAGGAGGTATCGGAGCGGGAAAAACCACCGTTGCACAACTTTTTGAAAAGCGGGGTTACGGAGTTTATAATTCCGATATAAAAGCCAAAGAATTGATGACTGTTGATTTTCAACTGAAACGGCAACTCATTGATTTATTGGGAGAAGAAGCCTATATCGGGAGTGAATTGAACAAAAAATGGATAGCAGAAAAAATTTTTTCCGATGCCGAGTTGTTGAAAAAACAAAATGCGCTGGTTCATGCCGCCGTCCGAAAAGATTTTGCGGCGTGGACAAGGAGGCAAAAAGGTTCTTTTTGCGTTAAGGAAGCTTCCATTTTGTTTGAAAGTGAAAGTTACAAATCTTGCGATTACACTGTTGTCGTTACCGCTCCTGACGAAATCCGCCTGCGGCGTGCCGTTTTGCGGGACAAAGCAGCGATGGAAGAAATCAAAAAACGAATGAAATATCAATTTTCGCAGGAAAAACTGATTGAACTTGCGGATTTTCAAATTATTAACAACGAAGATTTGGAAAAACTGAAAACCCGAGTTGATGAGTTGATTCAAAAAATTGAAAACCTTTTGCAGCAGCAGAAATGAGAGAAAATAAAAAATGATACCCTTGTATTTATAAAAAAGTCCGATTATTCAAGTTCGATTTTTTTATTATATTTGGACAATTTGGAATTATTTTTGTTGATTAGTTCAAGAATAAAAAAAAGTTTTTGTAAATAAATAAGGTGTAAAAATAATGTGTAAGTTTTAAAAATGGATTCATTAATTAAAATAGAAAAAATGTTTGTCGTAGGTGTAACCGTTAGAACCGACAACGTGAAAGGCATTGAAGACGGAATCAATTTGGAAAAAAAATTTATTTCCGAACAGGTAGAAAAAAGAGTACTGAACAGAATTACCCATAATGTGTACTTGGTTTACACAGATTATGAACACGGATTTTTTGGGGCATTTACCATGACGCTTGGGGTCAGAGTTTCGTCTCCCGACAACGTTCCCGAAGGTTTGGAGTTGAAAGAAATACCCGCTTCCTATTACAGAGTTTTTTTGTGCAAAAAAAACTCAATCAATTCCGCACAGGAAATGTGGATGAATATTGTGCAGAAATACAACAAGGAAATGACTTACGTCGTCAATTTCGACGTATATGTAGGAGGATTGAGTACAAAACAGTACTCCACAAAAGAATTGTTTGTTTCAGTAAAACATGCTGACTATATTGAAAAACTGCTTGAATGACAATTGATTAACAAAATGGCTGAATAACCGATTAATTGTATGATTCAGTCTTTCATTTTTCAATCTTACAGCCATTTTTTTCGTTTCAGCCAATAGTAGATGACGACGGTTATCGCTACCATGAGGAGTAAGATAAGCGGATAGCTCCACTTTTCTTTCAATTCGGGCATGAAGACGAAATTCATGCCATAAATCCCTGCAAGAAAGGTCAAAGGTAAGAAAAATATGGAGAAAATTGTCAAGGTTTTCATAATCTCATTTGTTTTTTGCGACGACAGCGAAATGTAAATATTCAGCAAGTTGGTAAGATTGTCGAGAATCTGGTCGTGCGAGGTAGCCGCTTTGATATACAAGTCTTTAAGGTCGTGAAAAGCAGGACTTTCCGCTTTTGTCGGTTTTATGGAATTGATGACATCTTCGGACAAGACCAAAATTCTTCGGGAAAGATTGACGCGCCTTTTCAGCAGGTAAATTTTTTGAAGCATGTTTTTAGGGGTGTCTTTAAGGAAAAGGTTATCTTCTAAATCATCTAATTGATTGAAAACTTGAATGATTGGAGCATTATAGGTGTTCAAAACATTCCACAGAATTTTGATGACAATGCTTGTTGAGGTAGGCAGTTTTCCCGCTTTGGCAAATTTTTCGATAATGTCATCAATAAAAGCCATATCAATACGATGTATCGTGATGATAGTGTGTTCGTTATAAAAAATGGCAACCTTGTTGCTCAATCCTTCAACAGTAATATTTTTCTTTGTAGATTTTCCGTGTATAATTCTGACAATCAGGAAATTGATTCCATCTTCGGCTTCAAATTTAGGAAGGTGGTTAGGCTCTAAACTGTCTGCCAGATTGTAGTAATTGAGATTTGATTTTTCGGCAATGTTGTGCAGTTCTTCTTCGCTCGGATTGGTGAGGTCAATCCATTTGTAATTAGGTTGTTGTATGATTTTAACTGCCATTTTTCTGATAGAATTACGAAGCGAAATTATGATAAAAATAAAAAACATGAAAAAATAATTTTGAAATTAAAAAAAAAGAATTAACTTTGCATCTCAAAGTACTTTTTTGTATGAACGAAAACATGAACCCCATAGAAAGTCTGGAAGAGATTAAATCTTATATGCAAAAATCAACACGGTTTTTGAGCCTGAGTGGTTGGAGCGGCATTTG
>JAITOO010000031.1 GCA_031289875.1 Flavobacteriaceae bacterium | reverse complement strand
GTAGGGAAGCTGTCTCAAAAGCACACAGACAACACGGATTAAATAGATAATCACGGATTTTTTTGCATAAATCCATCAAATCAGTGTTATTAGTGTGCGGAAAAAATTATCTTTGCATTTAATAATAAATAAATACTCAAAAAAATGAGAAAAATGTTTTTTACAATAATGATTTTTTGGGCGAGTTTGTCGTTTGCCCAAAACTTTAAAAAGTACGACTATGTAGGTGATTATTCCGAAAGGTTGGCGAGAGTACAGTTGAACCATAAATGGGGATTTATCGATAGAATGGGCAACGAAGTTATTCCTTTGAGATATAATGTAGCATATAATTTTCACGAAGGATTGGCGGAAGTTCAATTAAGCTACAAATGGGGATTTATCGACCGTACAGGTAAAGAAGTTACCCCTTTGAAATATGATTATGTATGGCGTTTTAAAGAAGGACTGGCGGTTGTAGGATTAAACGGCAAATATGGATTTATTAACAAAAAGGGCAAAACAGTCATTCCTTTGAAATACGATCACGCAGAGAGTTTTTCCGAAGGTCAGGCATTGGTAAGATTAGACGGCAGAGAATTTTATATAGACAAAAACGAAAATGAAGTAAAAGATGAAAAAAAATGAGAAAAATGTTTTTTATAACAATGCTTTTATGGGCGAGCCTGTCTTTTGCCCAAGACATTAAAAAGTACGACTATGTTGGTGTTTATTCCGAAGGGTTGGCAAGAGTACAGTTAAACGGCAAATTCGGATTTATTGACAAAACGGGCAAGAAAGTTATCCCTTTGAAATATGATAAAGTAGAGAGTTTTTCCGAAGGACTGGTGGCTGTAAAATTTAACGCCAAATACGGATTTATCGACAAAACAGGCAAGAAAGTTATCCCTTTGAAATATGATAAAGTAGAGAGTTTTTCCGAAGGACTGGTGGTTGTAGCATTAAACAACAAATACGGATTTATTAACAAAAAGGGCAAAACAGTCATTCCTTTGAAATATGATTACGCAGAGAGTTTTTCCGAAGGTCTGGCATTGGTGGGATTAGACGGCAAATGGGGATATATCGACACAACAGGCAACGAAGTTATTCCTTTAAAATATCATGATACATTGGGTTATTCCGAAGGGCTGGTGGCAGTTCAATTCAACGACAAATGGGGATATATCGACACCACAACAGGCAACGAAGTTATTCCCTTGAAGTATGATTGGGTATATGATTTTCACGAAGGGCTTGCGCCGGTAAAATTAAACGACAAATGGGGATATATCGACAAAACAGACAACGAAATTATTCCTTTGAAATACGATTACGCAGAGAGTTTTTCCGAAGGTCTGGCATTGGTAGAATTAAACGACAAATGGGGATATATTGACACAACAGGTAAAGAAATTATCCCTTTGAAATATGATGAAGCGATGGATTTTCACGAAAGTCTGGCGGCTGTACGCTTAAACGGAAGATGGGGATTTATTGATATGACAGGCAAGGAAGTTATCCCTTTGAAATATGATGTAGCGGGGGATTTTTACGAAAGTCTGGCGGTTGTAGGATTAAACTATAAATGGGGATATATTGACAAAATAGGCAACGAAGTTGTCCCTTTGAGATACGATGAAGCAAACAATTTTAGAGAAGGTCTGGCGGCTGTAGAATTAAACGACAAATGTGGATTTATTAACAAAGCAGGTAATGAAGTTATCCCTTTGAAATATGATGTAGCAATGTATTTTCACGAAGGGCGAGCGAAAGTAATATTGGGAAACAGAGAATTTTATATAGACAAAAACGGAAATGAAATAAAAGACGGAAAAAAAATAAAAGGATTACGTCTTCCAAGTATATCCCCAACGAACCAAAAGCAAGAAAAATAGAATTTCATAAAAATCACTTTCTCGGCAGGAAAACTTCCGCCAACATGCACCGCGCACTCCCGCCGCCGTATCTCTCTATAGTTGAGAGGTCTGCGACCAGCAGTTTGCAATGTTTCTCAATCGTGTCTATCTGCCCGATGTTCAACGATTGATACGCCGTATTGGACATGACCAAATACTGCTCTCCGCTTTTTGTCGCCACCTCCAAAGCATTGCCTGCGAAGCAGTTAATCTGCTCTTCCGACAAGGGAATGATTTTTTTTCCCGAAACCCGCAAAAAATCAGAAACGAGTTTCCTCTCTTTCAAATCCTTTATTAAATTAAAGCAAATCAGTGCAAAATTTTCTCCAACGCTCATCAAAACATTGGTATGATAGATAGGAACTTCCTCTTCGCCAATGTTTTGGGAGGCATGAAATAGAATCGGATCGTACTCAAAATCTTCGCAAAATTCGATAAAAAGTTCTTCGTTTGTTCGTTCGGAAACGGCGGCATAGGCTATCTTGTTTTTTCTGTCCAAAACCATGCTTCCCGTTCCTTCCAAAAAAATATTTTCATTTTCTGCATTGGAATAATCTTGTATTTCATTGATAATGAATCCATTTTCTTCTAAAATGTCCAAAATATCTTCTCGTCGTTCCGTCCGACGGCTGGGCGCATACATTGGGTACAATGCCGCAGTTCCGTCTTCGTGTAGAGAAATCCAATTGTTCGGAAAAATAGAATCAGGCGTGTGCGGATGGGGGGTGTCTCTTACCGTAATCACCTCAATTCCTGCGCGTTCCAATTTTGATTTCAAAAGTTGAAACTCAGCCAACGCCTGTTTTTGAATCTGTTCAGGCGGAACAGCGTCGTTTTTTTGAAAAACGTTATCAGCGGCAGTTTCTTCGTTGAACCCGAAAGCGATGGGTTCAATCATCAATACAGTGTTAGTGGTTTGTTTATTTTTCATCTTCTCTGATTAAAGGCAGGGTGGAACAGCGGAAAAGCCCGCCCATTTTGGAAACTTCAAAATACGGCACTTTTTCTACGGTCAGATGCCAATTTTGTTCTAAAAAACAGTTCAATCGGGTGAATCTTTCTTCTGAAACAACGATCTCGGGAGAAATGGAAAACACATTGGTCGTGATGTAATAGATTTCTTCGCGCGTAACTTCAAAAATGTTTTCTTTCCCGAAAAAATCAAGCAAAAACGGATAGGTTTTTTCGTCCGTGAAACAATCTTTGTAAAAGACTGCTTTTCCTTTTCCGACAGGCATGAAAGTGCAGTCCAAGTGCAAAATCCCGCCATAAGGGTCGGTATCGTTTTTTTTCAAGGGAATTTCCACAAAAGTTTTATTCGGAAAAATTTCTCGCAGAAAATCAATGCCGTAAAGGTTGGTTCGAGCGGTTTTGTAGGAAGAAAAATCGTCATATTTGTAAACTCCGCAGAAAACAGTGTCGTCGCACAAAATTACGTCTCCTCCCTCCATTCGGGCATTTTCAGGCAATCGGATGATGTTTTCAAACGGAATTTTTTCAAGAATTTCCCGATAAGCGCTCAGTTCATTGACACGGTCTCCTATCATGTTGGAAATGATAAGTTTATCATCAATAGCAAAAGCAACATCGCGGGCAAAAATCTGATTGTAATTTTCGATTAACGTTGGCTTCAAAACCTCTATGCCGTGCTTTGTCAATACTTTTTCAAAAGCGGTCATTTCGTTCACGATGTCCACCTCCGATGGATATTCATTGTTTTTCACGCTTTCGTAAGATTTGGCATCATAGGTTTCTTCCGGTTTGAGAGGTTTCCCCATAGAAAGAGACTGTCCCAAAACGACGGTTTTTAATCGAGAAGTTTCGTTTTTAATGTTTAAATTCATAAAGATTTCCATGAACAATCAAAGGTACGGATTTTTCGGGATAAGGAAAAATGAAATTTGAAAATAGTGTGAAATATTAAAAGACAACCAAATAACGTTATTTATAAATAAAATCACTACTGTCCGCTAAAAGCAAAAAACAGATATAATTTAGGGATTGGTAATTATCCGTAGAAATCAAAGTTTTTTAGGTTTGATTATCTGTTTATTCCGTGTCGTCTGTGTGCTGATTATAACTTTTCCACCGTTCCATTCACTTTCAACTTGATGACCTCTATACTTTCCAAACCATCATTGTCCACCACTTTCACGGCAACCGTATGAAGCCCCGCCTTGAATTTGGCAGTCTGCCTGCCCTCTTTGTCGAGCATAACAGAGGGCTTGAACAATGGGGCTTGCCCCATTGTCGGTTCGGGGTTGTAGTTGAAATCCCAACTGTAAAACTCAATGCCTGCTTCGCTTGTGCCTGTCGCAACGAATTGTATTTCCCTGACAAGGGGATTAATCCCCTTGCTATGCTCCTTGCTGCTCCCTTTGCTTTGCGCCGTCATTGCGGGCTTGACCCGCAATCCCTCCGTATTGTTAGGAGATTCCGCATTGACAAGGGGTTGCAGAGACGTTGCATGCAACGTCTCTACGGTGGTAAGGTCGTTGATTTCCACCGAAATAGTTGGTTTCTTTGCTATCGGAACGATTTTATC
>JAITOO010000181.1 GCA_031289875.1 Flavobacteriaceae bacterium | reverse complement strand
ATGTCAAAATATTTTTCATTTTCGGACTTCATTTTCTTAAATGATGGAGCAAAGATATACTGACAAAAAATAAAAAGCAATAAATTTCCGTGCATTTTTTATGTAATTATTTTGCATTTTTTGTACATATTTTGCAATTTTGCAAGAAATTTGTACAAATGATTCAACACAAGTTAAAAGCCGTAAGAAAAGACAAGGGGCTTTCTCAAGAACAAATGGCAAAATCCCTGTCAACAGACACTTCCAACTATTCCCGCAAAGAAAGAGGCGAGGTAAAAATTCACGAGGACGAATGGCTGAAACTTGCAAAGGTTTTGGACGTTTCAATTGATGAAATCAAAGAAACAGAACGAACTTTCAGTTTTCAGTACGACAATTCTACTTTTCACGACCATTCGGGAAGCAATGTGAATTATTACAATATTCCCAATTCTCTGATAGAGAATCTACAAGAATACATCAATTTGTTAAAAGAAGAAATCCGACTTTTGAAGGAGGAAATTGAAAAGTTGAAAAAATAACGCATTGATGTTGGTCAATGGATTTGTGTGTATTTTCGTGTGGAGGACAACTTGCCTATACCGTCATCGAAAAAAGGCGGGTTTCGGGCAGATGCTTCATCATGCGCAGGTCAAATGCCATGCAGATGTTTCGTATGAATGACCGTCCTTCTTCTTTCACCGTGATTTTATTTCCGTGAATTTGCAGCAATCCGTCCGTTTCAAATTCTTGCATCCGTTCCAATATTTCAGGAAAAACGTCAGGCAAATCGTTCGGATTCCATTCTGTTTCGAGCAGGCACATCAAATTTAAAACATGCCGGCGAATTATCAAATCTTCTTCGTTCAAAATATGCCCTCTGAATACGGGAAGTTCTTGGTTTTCAAGTTTTTGATAATATTCTTCAATCGTTTTCGCATTTTGGGCAAAAGCGTACCAACTGTCTGAAATCGAAGATACGCCGAGACCAATCATCACCTGCGTTGAAGACGAGGTGTACCCCATGAAATTTCGGTGTATTTTCTTGTTAATCATGGATTTATATAAGTTGTCCGTTTTCAGTGAAAAATGATCCATTCCGATTTCATAATAATTTATTTTTTCCAGCAGTCGTTTTCCTGCTTCGTACAGGCGGCGTTTTTCTTCGCCGCTCGGCAGGTCGTTTTCTTCGAAGCCGCGCTGTCCCACGCCTTTAATCCAAGGGACATGAGCGTAAGAATAAAACGCAATACGGTCAGGGTGAAGCTCTTCGGTGATTTTAATGGTATTAATCACTTTTTCTTCGTTTTGAAACGGCAGTCCGAAAACCAAATCGTGGCTGATGCTTTCATAGCCGATTTCTCGCGCCGTTTCAGTGGCTTTTTTCACATTCGTCAGCGGCTGAATGCGGTGAATAGCCTTTTGAACTTCAATATCATAATCTTGAACGCCGAAACTCACGCGGCGGAAACCTAAGTTGTACAAGGTTTGTAAATGTTCTTGGGTCGTATTGTTCGGATGTCCTTCAAAACCAAATTCTTTTTCAGGATAAATTTCTGCTTTGGCAAAAATGTTTTCCAGCAAATATTTCAAATTTTCAGGCGAGAAAAAAGACGGTGTTCCTCCGCCTAAATGCACCTCTCGTATCACGGGTTTTTCGGGAAGCAAGTCGAGATACATCTGCCATTCTTTCAACATCGCTTCGATGTAGGGCGTTTCAACGGAATGCTGTTTGGTAATGCGTTTGTTGCAGGCGCAGAACGTGCAAAGGCTTTCGCAAAAAGGCAGATGAAGATACAGGCTGATGCCCTCTTTTCGATTGCTCTCGCGGAAAGATTTTTGCAGGGTTTCTATCCATTTTTTGGAGGAAAAATTTGCCTCGTCCCAATAAGGAACGGTCGGATAGCTGGTGTAGCGGGGTCCGGGAACGTTATATTTTTGTATTAAATGATTTTGCATTTTTCTTATTTAAGAATTTACAAAGTTAATTATTGTTAATCATTTTTTCAGGCTGACTAAATAGAATTAAATAATAGAAAAATAAGAATTGTTATATTTTGTTTTCAATCAAAGGGTTATACATCATAATTGCATGATTTTCAGAGGATAATTCTATTTTTTCTTTTTTAGTATCCTTATTGATTATTTTTTTCCAAATTTTATTATGTCTTGTATATCCACCCCACCATTGTTGTTTTATGCAATGGTCGGTTTCAAAAATTTCATAATCATTGTCCAATTTTCCTGAGCTGAATAATTCTCCGTTTAAATATTCATCATCTAACCACAGAGCAATTTTGAAAGATTTATCCGTATCATTTTTCACTTGTAAATCTACATAGTTGTAGGACAAAGTAGCTCCACAGGCAAAAGGAATGGTACGATTAATATCCGGAAAAACATCATATCCATGCCTCCATCTTTCTTTGATTGTCAATGGACTGTGGAGAAACATCCAGTACAACAAATTACCTAATTGACATAGACCTCCGCCGATTCCTTTTAAAATTTGTCCGTTGTGAAGCACTAAACCCTCCTGATAACCTTTGGATTTTGTCGGTCTTCCTACCATTTTCCATATTGAAAAAACTTCTCCCGGCTTGATGATTACGCCATTGATATTTTTTATTGCCAACTTTAAATTAAAAACCTTATTATATTGTAGAATCATATCTACATCTTTTAACGGACGGAGTAAAAAAGATTTATGACATATCACGGAAATATTTGGATTTTCATTTAAATCAATCTTAGCATAATTATCAGAGCCTGAATACCAAATTATTTTTCGTTTGAAAATAAAGAATTCTCTCCCAAAAAATTTTCTTATGATATTCCTGTTTTGAGGCTTTTTAACATTCAAATTATTTAAGAGATTAACATTCCGTTTCATTAATTCTTTTGTTTAAGGATGATTCGCCGATTTAATAATTTCAAGCACAGGGCTAAAATTCTTTTACCACTTTTCGGATAGCGGTTAATTTCTCTAACAAACTTTCCAATAAATCCAATTTCAGCATATTTGCTCCGTCAGACAGCGCTTTGGAGGGGTCGGGGTGCGTTTCGATGAAAATTCCATCTGCTCCGACAGCTATTCCCGCTTTGGAAACAGTTTCGATCATGTCGGGGCGACCGCCTGTTACACCCGACGTTTGGTTGGGCTGTTGCAAGGAATGCGTAACGTCCAAGATGACAGGGGCGTACTGTCTCATCGTCGGGATTCCTCTGAAATCTATAATCAAATCGGTATAACCGAAAGATGTTCCGCGGTCAATAATTGCATAATTGTCATTGCCCGAATCTTTGATTTTCTGTGCTGCGAACTGCATCGCTTCGGGAGAAAGAAACTGCCCTTTTTTGAGGGTTATGAATTTTCCCGTTTGGGCGGCGGCAATCAGCAAATCTGTCTGGCGTATGAGAAAGGCGGGAATCTGCAAAACATCAACGTACTGCGCTGCGCGGGCGGCGTGTTCGTTTTCGTGAATGTCCGTTGTGGTTGGAATGTTGAATGTTTCTCCAACTTTTTTTAAGATTTCCAGCGATTTTTGCTCGCCGATAGTTGTGAAACTGTCCACCCTTGAGCGGTTGGCTTTTTTGAACGAACCTTTAAAAATGTACGGAATGCCTAATTTATCAGTGATTTCAACGACTTTTCCTGCAATGTCCAGCGCCATTTGTTCGCCTTCGATGAGGCAGGGACCTGCGATGAGGAAAAAATTATTTGTATCAATATGCTTGATTTTCGGGAGGTTACGAAGTGTGTTCATTTGTTATTGCTTCTTACAAAGATACTAATTTTTCAACTTATACAGGCAATAATTTATTCCTGACGGTTTTATTTGATAAATCTTTTTGATAATCAAATAATTAGAGTCCAAATGGTCTGAAATTTTGTATTCTTTAACAAATTGATAATGAGCGTTAAGGTAAGTTTTTTGCTCAGGCGAAAGCTGGTTGTCCCAATCGAAGGAATCCATTGCCAAAATATAATCGGGGTGATATTTGAAAATCATATGGTAAAACGCATTTTTTTTGTCGGTTAGAAATTCATGCTGGATTCTCTTGTCCACTAAACCGACGAAATCAATCGTCTTTAAACCGGAAAAATACGGCACGTAACCTGCAGGCTCTAAAAATATGGTTTTGGATTTGTCTGCTTCCATGTTTCCCAAGTCTATTCCAATCTTGCGCCGGTAGTTCCATTCGCCATTTGCCGTAGCAATTGAATGTATCAGTTGATAACCGAACATGGGGATTCCCAAAACGATGATGTATGCTGCAATCCACCTTTTGGGTCTTTGCAAATCCACTATATACAGCAAGATGAATGAAAAAAGAAATATCTGCGGAATCCAATAATACCAATCAAAATTGCTGAGTTCATATTGGAAAATAAGCATTTTTACTAATGAAAACAACAAAAGTATCCAAAGAAAAATCCGTTGTTTGTCTTTTTTCACCAACAAGATGAAAAAGCAAATAAACTCTGTGGCAAAGAAAATTACAGTCGTGAAATTGAAATACGGTACAGGAACTTTTATGACTCCTAAAAAATTCAAAATCTGTACTTTAATAAACGCCCATCGTTTGCTCCATGTAGCGGGCTGTTCGTAGGCGAGGCTTTTTGCAATGATAGTATTATTGACCCATTGATTGAAATACAGATAATTGAATGCCAAAACCGAACCTAATCCGACAATTCCTCCAAAGACAAAATTCCAATTCCATTTTTTTCTAAAAATCAATTCCATTAAAAACGTGATTCCGAGAAAAATAACGGCGTCCAATCTTGTCCAAATCAAAAGAACAGGAAAAATCCAATATGCCCATTTTTTGCTTTTTTCAAGTCCGAAGTACAGAAAATTTGTGTATAGAAAAAACACCAAAGCGTATTCCATGCCGAGATAAGAGGCTTTCAGCGCAGGTGGAATAAACGCCAGCAAAGCGGTAAACCAAAAGCGTTTTTTATTTTCTTCAAAAAACAACTGCGAAAGGCGGTAAGACCCCGCAGTGAATAGCAAAGTGTTGAAAATCAGTAAGGGAAAAATGAAATTTGCTTTCCCGAAAATGACGTTAAAAATCAAGGAAAGAAAAACATAGCCGTAAGTTGTTGAAGCAGATATTTTTTCTTCACCATTATACCCCATTACTCCGTAATCAAGGATATTCTGCGCCACGCGCCAGGAGATAAACGCATCTTCCTGAATATGATGTATCAAGAGCAAAGGAATTTTTATAGCCGTAATCAATAATATAAATAAAATAATCTTAAGTCTCATCTTTCTAAGCATCTAACTGATTGAAATTCACGTAATTTCTCCATTTTTCAATTGCCTGAGACATATCTTCGGGCAGGTCTGCCTCAAAAAACATTTCCTTTTTGGTAACAGGGTGGACGAAACCCAGTGTGCGGGCATGCAGCGCTTGTCTCGGCAAAATTTTAAAACAATTTTCCACAAACTGCTTGTATTTAGTGAACGTTGTGCCTTTCAGGATTTTATCTCCGCCGTAGCGCGTGTCGTTGAACAAAATATGTCCCAAATATTTCATGTGCGTCCGAATCTGATGCGTACGTCCTGTTTCCAGTCGGCACTCAATCAGCGTTACATAGCGGAAGCGTTCCAATATCCTGTAATGCGTTACCGCAGGCTTTCCTTGTGAACCGTCGGGGAAAACCGCCATCTGCATTCGGTCTTTCAAATCGCGCCCGATGTTGCCCTCAACCGTCCCTTCGTCTTCGTCAAAATTGCCCCAAACCAAAGCGTTGTAGCGTCGCTGCGTGGTTCTGTTGAAAAACTGTTTTGCCAGATGATTCATGGCGTATTCATTCTTGGCGATAACGAGCAAGCCTGAGGTATCTTTGTCAATCCGATGGACTAATCCCGGACGGTTTTCCAAATCTGACTGAAAGAAAGAAAGTTGGCTGAAATGATAGGCAAGCGCATTGACTAATGTTCCCTCAAAATTTCCAAATCCGGGGTGAACGACCATTCCCGCTTTTTTGTTCACAACGAGTAAATCTTCGTCTTCATAAACGATATTAATAGGAATATCCTGCGGAACGACCGTAGTATCTCTCGGCGGGTGCGCCAGCACAACAGTAATCAAGTCGTTGGGCTTCACTTTATAGTTAGATTTCACGAGGCTTCCGTTAGCCAAGATGTTTCCTGCGCGGGCGGCCTGCTGCACTTTGTTGCGTGTGGTATTTACGAGGTAGTTCGTCAGATATTTATCCACTCGGACGGGATTTTGCCCTTTGTCCACCACAAATCTGAAATGTTCGTACATTTCGTCGGTTTCGTTTTCCAAAAGGAGATTTTCATCTGTCATCGGCTGGGAAAATTATTCGGAAATCACTTTTTTAGGCGGAGTTTTCGGTTTTTGTGCTTCTTCTGCGGCAGGTTTGGAAGGAACGGAAATTTTCGGGTTTTCCTGATTTGAACTGATTTGTCCTGTAACAGTATCTTTAACGTATTGTCTATTAAAGGTATAATCCAATTCTCTGATTTTACTTTTCAAACTGTCCATAGATTTGGCGCTTAAATAAATATCAATTATTTGTCCTTGGTCGTAATTGGTATTCGGAGCAGGAATTTGATAATATACCCGTGCATTTTCTTTTTGGTCAGGATTGTCGTAAGTTACATTTCCAACGGTGAACAGATTTTCTTTTATCACGTTGGCAGCCGCTGCTTCGTCCAAACCGATTAAAGTCGGAACTTTCACATTCTGGGCTAATTTCTGTCCTAAGACGAGGGTCAAGCCTGAAAGTCGGGGAAG
>JAITOO010000190.1 GCA_031289875.1 Flavobacteriaceae bacterium | reverse complement strand
TTCCGTCCCAGATTGAAAGGGGGAACAGGATGATACCGACCCCTGTTACCAGCATATATTCCAGGAAGGCCATGACGTATTCGAGAACGGCCAGAATCCCGGTTGCCATCACGACAAGGGAGGTTACTGTCTCGAAGGCTCCTCATCGACACTCTGCATGATGAAACATTACACGCCTATCCTACTCGCGAGTATCTGGCTTATTGTTAGTGTGGCAATATCAAACAGAAATTTCCCGCCTATTTCTTTAATTTTTGACAAGACAGTCTGCAACTTGTTTTTGTCAGGAGTATTTTTATCGAACTCTGCGGAAAGTTCGGCGACCTCTGCATCTACGACAGCGATTAAATTTTCAGGCGCACCATTTTCTTTCAACTTATTACGTATGATGTCGGCGGTGATAGTCGTACTATTCGTGATGGTGTTGTTAAAACCACCTATCTGGATTTGCTCACCTGTTACGCTTCTAATGTTGAATGTGGCACCATTTTTGTTTGTTTCTGTAAAATATATATCATAGTCCCCATTATTAATATCTTCAATGAGATTTTGCACGTCTTTATCAGAAAATGAACGCCAGAGGCTCAAAACTTTAATGAAATGAACACAACCTGCACCGTCAAAACTAAATTTTAAAAGATCCATTGACTCCAAAAAATTATTTAATTGATGTGTGTCATAAGACCCCAAACCATGCAAGTAAGAATCAATCAAATCCAAATTTTGTTTGAATTCAGGAATCTTTGCAATAAAGTCCAGCGCGTTCTGTTTGCTGCGCGGGTACTTGTCTACAGAATTGCCCATACAAATCTCCTCATCATTTTACTTTTCTTCCCTTTCCCCGCTTCTTTTCATCTTTGAAAAGCTCGCCGGATAATTTTTGGTACAACTCAAATAGATACGCCACCCGCTGGGTGTCGTCATCGAATTCACGTCCGTATGCCTTTTCTACGGCTTTGTCAAGTTTCTGGTGGGCTTTGGTGAGGTCGGGGGGTGCCGTGTTTATATTGTAGAGGTCGGCGTATGTAAGTTTAGGAAATATTTTTCTTGCGTCTAAAACCCCTTGCGCCAGATTTTCTATAGTTTCTTTTTGTTTTTCCGTTGGACTTGGCCATGGGAAATTATTATAGACTATTACATTTGAATAGCGATAACGCATTTCCAATCTGCCACAGACATAACGCATCCATGCCATGTGCATTGTTGATGTAATTACTCCGAATTCATACAGTGTGGCATTAGGGATGAACATATTTGAATCACCGCATATAACATTTTTACTTACAAAACCGATTGGAATATACTTACGGTTTTCAGATGAATGTCGAGGTATAAGTATATAATCGGTGTTCGGCTGTCTTATCTCACTGAACAGGGACGGAAAATTTGCATATTTCAAAGTCGCTGCCCGATTGCTTTTTTCTCGGAATTGTCTGATTTTAACAATTCTGTCTTTTATTTCCTTAGAGTGATTATATTTTTCAGGCGAAATATTTTTTAGCCATATACAATAGCGGGGTATTTTATTAATATATTCCTTTGCTCCAATAAAGGGACGAATTGTCTTTGACAGGGATTTATCTTTTTCAAGAAGGTCATTTTTTTCTTTTTCTGTCAAAAAAAAATTACCGTCATCGGTAGGCGAGCTGCCTTTTAGCATGTGCGAAACTTTACAGATAGGTTCTTCGCGCCTTTCAATAAAAATCATAGGTGCTTCAATTAGGTATGCATTTATTTGATATACCATGCTCTCTACCGGCTCACTTGTGATGGTGGCATAGTGGTATAGTTTTTTTGTTGTGCGGTCGTTCATGGAAAAACCTATAATGACACAATAAACCGCTGCCTTTCCCCTTGCTTCATTCCTCCACTTGAAAGTATTATGTGCAAAATTGATTTTAATTCCATATTTATTAATTAGTCCTGGCCAGAGAGCGGGAACCTGTTCACCTTGACAAATACTATTTGTTGAAACAAAAGCAACTTCTATTTCGGTTCCTTGAATATATTGAGCGGCTTTTTTGTACCATGCTGTAACATAATCCAAAGTGCCGCAATTTTTCATGTTTTCAAAAACGTTTTCAACTTCTGCCTTCTGAACACGAGACATCACACTATAACCTAAAAACGGAGGATTCCCTAAAATGTAGGATAATTCGGTTTTAGGTACAATCGTTTCCCAGTCGAGGGGTAGTGCATTTTGGTTATTAATTGATGGAGATGTCCTTAATGGTATTCGGATATAGTATTGACCAAACTCATCTCGGATTTGCAAATTCATAAGATGATCCATAAGCCAAAGCGCTGTTTGCGCGACACGGCAGGGAAATTCTAATATTTCTATACCATAGAATTGGTCAACATTAACTTTTATATACTGTTCAATATCAAGTAGTTTCTCACCGCCGCGTAGTAATTCTTTTATCACTTCGATTTCTAACAATCGTAATTCGCGGTAACTGATTACAAGGAAGTTGCCGCAGCCGCAGGCAGGGTCAAGAAATTTCAAGGCGGCTATTTTATTATGAAACTCTTCCAAGCGCGATTTTCTTACATCTGATGTGAACGATTTTATTTTATTTAATTCATCCCAAAGTCCGTCGAGAAAAAG
>JAITOO010000161.1 GCA_031289875.1 Flavobacteriaceae bacterium | reverse complement strand
CAGGTCTTGAATTTCTGCAAAACGCCGGTGTGGAAGTCGTACAGATTAATAGAGAAGAACTTGGAATATGAAAAAATCCGAAGAAAATATTTTCTTCGGATTCACTTAAAAACCTAACTATTATAAGGTATATCGCATTAAACCCCTGACCCAAGTTGAGTAAAAAATTTTACAGAAAAAGCTGTCTTTGGGCAGTTTTTTCATTTGCTCACCGGCTCATCTGCATATTAGTTTATAAGCACGCTTTTTTGCCGTATATTTGCACCTATGTTTTTTACTGTAGAAAAGAACGATGAATCTTCCAAAGCAAGAGCAGGACTGATACAGACCGCGCACGGAACAATTGAAACTCCGATTTTCATGCCCGTCGGGACGGTCGGTTCGGTCAAGACTGTCCATCAGCGGGAACTGAAAAACGACGTCAGAGCGCAGATTATTCTCGGCAATACCTATCATTTGTATCTTCGTCCGGGAACGGAAATTTTGCATCAGGCGGGCGGGCTGCATCGTTTCATTAATTGGGACAGACCCATTCTCACCGATAGCGGCGGCTATCAGGTTTTTTCGTTTTCACAGACGAGGAAAATCCACGAAAACGGCGTGAGATTCAAGTCGCATATTGACGGCTCGTATCATCTCTTCACACCTGAAAAATCTATGGAAATCCAACGATACATCGGCGGAGATATTTTTATGGCGTTTGACGAGTGTACTCCTTTTCCGTGCGAATATTCTTACGCCCGCAAGTCTTTGGAAATCACCAATAAATGGCTGAAACGCTGTGTTGATTGGTGCGCCGAAAATCCTGAACTGTACGGACATGAACAGCATTTGTTTCCTATCGTTCAGGGAAGCACTTACGACGATTTGCGGAAAATCTCAGCAGAATTTGTCGCTTCTGTTGGGGCAGACGGCAACGCTATCGGCGGGCTGAGTGTGGGCGAACCCGAAGAGGAAATGTACCGCGTAACGGATTTTGTAACGGATATTCTTCCAAAAGACCGTCCGAGATATTTGATGGGTGTGGGTACCCCTTGGAACATCTTGGAATCCATTTCGTCGGGAATTGACATGATGGACTGTGTGATGCCTACGCGCAATGCCCGAAACGGAATGCTTTTCACTTGGAATGGCGTCATCAATATTAAAAATAAAAAATGGGAAGCCGATTTTTCTCCGCTGGACGAAAACGGAACTTCCTTTGTGGATACGGATTACAGCTTGGCTTATGTGCGGCATTTGTTTCATGTGAACGAATTTTTGGGCAAACAAATCGCCTCCATTCATAATTTGGCATTCTACTTGGATTTGGTAAAAACCGCACGAAAGCATATTTTTGACGGAGATTTCAACGCTTGGAAAAAATCCATCATTCCACAGCTTAAAACAAGATTATGATTACAATTATTGACCGCTATATCATTAAAAACTACATTGGCACGCTGCTTTTCATGCTTGTGCTTTTAATTGCTATTTTCTTGGTCATTGATGTTCAAGGACACTATCAAAACTACGCCGATGCAGGCATCACGATTATGACTTCCCTCAAAGAATATTACCCCTTTTATGTGATTTGGGCGGCGAATATTTTTGCTTCAATTTTGGTTTTCATCTCCGTGATTTACTTCACATCCCGAATGACCAACAATACGGAAGTTGTAGCGATTACCAGCTCGGGGGCAAGTTTTTTCCGATTTTCACGTCCCTATCTTATTGTAGCATTGATGATTATGGTTACTTCGCTTGGAATTAATCATTTTCTGCTTCCTTGGGCGAATATCAAAAAAAATGAATTTCAGGTCATGACGCTCAGCGGTCGGCAAAAGGCGGAATATATGGCAAATCAACAGATTTCTTCGCAAATCTCGCCGAATGAATATTTGTTTGTGAACAGTTACAGCCGTCAGTCAAAGCGCGGAACAGGTTTTCTTTACCAAAAATTCAGCGACAAAAGACAGCTTGTTCAGGAAATTCGAGCCAACGACATTTACTGGTCTGAGGTGGACACGACCTACGTCCTCAACAGCTATTACGAACGGACGATCTCTCCCGAAGGGAAAGTACTTTCGCTAAACAACGGTACCACTTTGAAGAAGCAGTTCAGCTTCACGCCCGACGAACTCCTGCCGGAATCGTATGTGGCTGAGACTATGAATACTCCCGAGCTGACAAAATTCATCAAGCAGGAAAGAATGAAAGGCTCTACCAATGTGAACAACTATCTCAACGAGCTGTTCCAACGGACGAGTTCTCCCGTTGCCGTCGTGATTTTGACGTTTTTGGCGTTGTCTTTGTCTTCGACCAAAAAGCGAGGCGGGCTGGGACTTAATCTGGCTATCGGGATTACCTGCGCTTTCTTGTTTATTTTCTCGTTTCAGGCATTAAAAATCGTTTCCGCCAAAGGAGCAATTGCCTCATGGATAGCAGTTTGGCTTCCAAATTTAATCTTTGGAATCGTAACTTTAATTCTGTATTTGAAGCGGGCGTTTGCTTGATTTTTTCAATTTATGACAAAATGATTAATAATGAAAACAAATAATTTTCTACAGCTTATCAGCTTGGTTGCAGGTATTTACCTCGTTGTGCGGTCTCTGTTTTTTTACAGGCAGAGCGATGATGAACACAAATTTTTTGCTTTAGTGTATGCTTCACTTGGAATTGTTATTTTGCTGACATTCTTGTATTTATATTTCAAAAACCGAAATTCTCGGAAAAATGATTAGAATACTGAACATAGAAACTTCTTCTAAAAACTGCTCTGTTTCTATTGGAATTGACGGGAAAACAGAAGTTTTGTGTGAAGAAATCTCACCCGATTACAAGCACAGCGAATACCTGCATACATTCGTGCAGTGGGCGCTGGAGGGCGCAGAACTCTCGCTGAAAGACCTGCACGCCGTTTGCGTGAGTGCGGGTCCCGGCTCGTACACAGGACTCCGCATCGGAACGGCTTCTGCCAAAGGATTTTGCTTCGGCTGCGATATTCCGCTGATTGCGCTGAACTCTTTGCGGGTACTTTCCGAATCGCATTTTCATCAGGAATATGAAATCATCGTTCCGCTTATGGACGCTCGGAGAATGGAAGTTTACACGGCAGTTTTCGATGCGCAGGGCAAAACGCTGGAAGAAACTCAGGCTCACATTCTTAATGAAAATTCTTTTGAAAAATATCGTGGACAAAAAATTCTTTTCGTCGGAAATGCGGTTGAAAAAACAGAAAAATTTTTCACAGAAAACTCTTTTGGTTTCACAGATTCTGTCTTTAAATTCGCTGAGCCTTCTGCAGAAGACATGAGTTATTTGTCTTTCCAAAAATTTCAAAATCAAGATTTTGAAGACACCGCCTACTTCGACCCTTTGTACTTGAAGGAATGGAAATAAGGCAAAGAGTACAAAAAATAAAATTCTTTTTATTAATGCAAACTAATTTTTAACGAGTACTTATTGTGGTAAAGTTATTTTTTGGTAGTGTCTTAAATTATCAGAATCAGTTATAACCATAAGTACCGGTTTTGTAATAATACTGTTGTATATACATTCCAATAACGTTGTCGTGTATCTGTTCATTCTTTGAAAAAC
>JAITOO010000060.1 GCA_031289875.1 Flavobacteriaceae bacterium | reverse complement strand
TTATGGCTAATTCTCAATGATTTTTACAATACGGGAGGGACTATATCTTTACAAAATGGTGTTAGATTATTAAACATTGATTTGAACGGCTATTCAAAGATAAAGATACCCCTTCCACCACTCGAAATTCAGCAAAAAATCGTGGCGGAAATAGAAGTGTTGGAAAAAAAAGAGGCAGAGGCAAAAGGAAAAATTGAAAAGGGAAAAGAACAAATAGAAAAATATTTCTCTGAATTAGATAATAATGCAAATAAAATACTGCGACTTTCCAATAATGATACTTTTGAGGTTTCCATTGGTAAAAGAGTACTTTCAGACGAAGTAAAAGCAGACGGCAAAATACCTGTTTATAGTGCTAATGTTTTTGAGCCATTTGGATTTATTGATAAATATTTAATTTCTGATTTTAGCGTTCCGTCTGTTCTTTGGGGAATAGATGGCGATTGGATGGTGAATTTTATGCCCGCAAATAAACCATTTTATCCAACCGACCATTGTGGCGTTTTGAGAGTTAAAAAAGATGAGGTGTTGCCAAAATATTTAGTTTGGTTATTAAACAATGAAGGAAAGAAAATCGGTTTTTCAAGGACATTAAGAGCTTCCATTGATAGAATTGAAGGAATAACAATAAAAGTTCCCCCACTTTCCGAGCAGCAAACAATCGTTGCCGAAATAGAAAAAATAGAAACACAAATTGCCACAATAGAGCAGGACGTTGCCGAAATCTCAAAGAAAAAAGAAGAAATTTTAAAGAAATATTTGTGAAAAATAAAATCGGAAGAAATAAAAAACAACTGAAACCATGAACCCTTTCCGTAATTTCAATTAGTAAATATGATTTTGATAAAATTGAATACTGAATATCAATAATTTAATTTGTTAAAAATATCCAAATTTCTTAACTCTTGACTCCTGATTAAATCAAAGTCTTTTATCAATTAAATTTCTGTCTAAGAATGATTTACAGTCATAGATGACAGACGTTTCTTTCACGTAATTTTTAAAATCAAAAGTTTTAAATTCATCATGGGCAACCGCTAAAATCAGAGCGTCGAATTTCTCTGCCGGTGCGGTGTTCGTGATTTCAATGCCGTATTCGCGTTTCACTTCATCAGGATTGACATTGGGGTCATAGCAGGTCAGGTTCACCTCGTATTCTTTCAAGGCGTGAATGATGTCGAGAACTTTCGTATTGCGCACATCGGGGCAATTTTCTTTAAAAGTAAAACCGAGAACTAAAATATTGGAATTTTTTATCGAAATTTCTTTTTTCACCATCAATTTCACCACTTCCGATGCTACATAATAAGACATTGTGTCGTTCAGCCGCCGACCTGCCAAAATAATTTCGGGGTGGTAGCCGTACTGCACCGCTTTCTGCGCCAGATAGTAAGGGTCAACGCCGATGCAATGTCCTCCGACCAATCCGGGCTTGAAGTTGAGGAAATTCCATTTCGTGGCGGCGGCTTCCAGCACTTCGGTCGTGTCAATGCCCATACAGTTGAAAATTTTCGACAGTTCGTTCACGAAAGCAATATTGATGTCCCGTTGGGAATTTTCTATCACCTTCGCCGCTTCTGCTACTTTGATGCTGCCGGCTTTGAATGTTCCCGCTGTGATAATCGAAGCGTACAAATCATTCACAAAATCAGCAATTTCAGGAGTAGAACCCGATGTTACTTTCTTGATTTTCGTTATCGTATGCACTTTGTCGCCCGGATTTATGCGTTCAGGCGAATAGCCGGCAAAAAAATCCTCATTAAACTTTAATCCTGAAACTTCCTCAATAACCGGAATGCAGTCTTCTTCCGTACATCCGGGATAAGTAGTTGATTCATAAATAACAACGTCTCCTTTTTTGATGACCTGCCCGATGGTTTTACTCGCTGAAAGCAGCGGACGGAGGTCGGGATTGTTTGCTTTGTCCACAGGCGTTGGCACGGTAACGATGTAAACCATTGAATCTTTGATGTTTTCCAAATCATTTGTAGGAAAAAATCCTGAGGCTGAATCGTCGAGTTCTTTTTTTGATTTCCTTAAAACCTGAGAGATGATTTCAGTTTCTACTTCACAGGTAACACCCTCGCCTTCAAGAAGTTGATTAATTCTGTTTTGAGAAATATCAAAACCTGTAACGCTGTATTTTTTAGCAAATTCTATTGCCAAAGGCACTCCTATGTATCCCAGACCGATGATGGTAATTTTGGCATTTTGCTTATCTTTTTTCACATTTAAACCTCTGATAGTTAAACAATAACATTAAAAAAATTGAGATACCATTCAATAAATTTATCAATCCCCTCTTGTACAGGCGTATTTGGCTTGTAATTGAAGTCATTTGCCAAATCTTGAACATCTGCGCAGGTAATCAGCACATCTCCGGGCTGTAGCGGAAGCAGATTTTTCACAGCTTGTTTGCCGAGTTTTTTCTCAATCGCTTCAATGTAGTCCAAGAGTTTCACAGGGCTGTTGTTTCCGATGTTGTAAATCATATACGGAGCTTTGGAGGTCGCAGGGTCGGGTTGTTGCGGATTCCAGTCCGGATTGGGTTTTGCAGGATTATCATTGACCAAAATCACGCCTTTCACGATGTCGTCAATATAAGTGAAATCACGCTGCATTTTGCCATAATTGTAAACGTCCATCGGTTTTCCTTCCAAAATGGCTTTGGTGAAGAGAAACAGCGCCATGTCCGGTCTGCCCCAAGGTCCGTAAACCGTGAAAAACCGCAAGCCTGTCGTGGGCAGGTTGAACAGGTAACTGTATGCGTGCGCCATGAGTTCGTTGCTTTTTTTGCTCGCCGCATAAAGGCTAATCGGGTGATTGACAGCCTCATGCGTTGAAAAAGGCTGATGTTCATTCAGTCCGTAAACACTGGAACTGCTGGCGTAGGTTAAGTGTTTGATATTAAATTTTTTACAATTTTCCAAAATATTTAAAAAACCCATAATGTTGGATTGAACGTAAGCGCGAGGGTTTATCAAGGAATAGCGCACACCCGCTTGGGCAGCGAGATTAATGACTTTGTCGAAATTTTCCTGCTCAAAAAGTTTTTCCAAATTTTCCGTATCTTCCAAACTGAGTTTTACGAAAGAAAAACTTGAATATTTTTTACTTTTAATTAATTGATTATAAGTGATTTGTTTTTCTTCAACCCCGAGTTCGCTTAGCCTTCCATATTTCACCCGAACGTCATAATAATCGTTAATGACATCCAAGCCTACGACTTCATCTCCTCTGTTAATCAATGATTTGGAAAGATGAAAGCCGATAAATCCGGCGGCGCCCGTAACTAATATTTTCACAAAAAGTTTAATTAAAATTAAGCGTACAAAAATACGCATTTTTGTTTATATAAAATTATAAATGGGAATAATAAAATCCTGCAACAGTGAAGATTCCCGCAGTTTCCGTTCTAAGACGGTTTTTACCCAAATCAACGCCCGTTGCGCCCTGCGAAAGCAAGAGTTCCAGTTCGTGTTTGGAAAAATCTCCTTCGGGACCAATCAAAATTGTGATATTTTTTTGATTTCCAAACACTTTTTTTAAAGATATTTTTTCATATTCTTGGTAACAATGAGCAACAAACAACTGATTTTCCGCATTTTTTTCCATAAAATCTTTTAACGGCGTGAGTGGGTTCAACCTAGGGAAAAGCACTCGCAAAGACTGTTTGCACGCGTTTTCCAGTTGTTTTTGCATTTTTTCCAAATTAAGATTTTTTCGTTCCGAATTGACAGAAATCAGCGGTGTGATTTCAGAAACGCCGAGTTCGACAGATTTTTCCAAGAAAAATTCAAAACGTTCGAGACTTTTGGTCGGAGCGATGGCAATGTGTAATATCCTTTCTGAAAGCGGTTCTTGAGGAAAAATTTCCAAAATTTCAACTTCTGCTTTTTTGCCTTTCAGCCGCAATTTTCCGCCAACCCATTTTCCTTTGCCGTCGGTAACGTAAATCTCCTCGTTGTCGTTCATTCTCAAAACTTTAATTATGTGATGAATCTCATCAGCCCGTAGTTCTGCCCTATCGGGAAAAATTTCTCCAATGAATAATCGCACCTCCTTAAAATTTAAATGTTTTGGAAGAAAGTGTTTTATTTACTCCTATTAAGGAAATAATCAGCGTTAAATTTGTTTTACCTTTGGCGTTTTTCTCTTCAATTTTGAAAGGGAAAGTCAGTCCTGAAACTTCCTTGAAATCAGAGTAAAATGTACTTTGTCCAAAGGTTGTTTCTTTTACCAACTGATAAGTTTTCGTATCAAAATAATAAGTTGTAACAGCTTTATCTTTTGATAATTGTATTTTAAAACAATCTGAGCCGTTCACTGTTTCATTTCCCTGTAAAACCGCTTGAAATCCTTTGTTTGCAAAATCCAGCAAGTCAGATTCAAATGCTTCAGGATTGTAATTCGGGTCAAGTTTCAACTCACCTGTTTGGGAATCAAATTGTACTGCTTCTTTCCCGTTGTAACCACTGAGCGTGAACTGTTTGCCTTTCACGGTAATCAACGTTTTAGTCAGATTAGGGCGTTTTTGATAAATTTCCAGCGGATATTTTTCGTTGTTGCCTAAAACCATCATTCCATAGATAACAGATGTTCGAAAATCCTTCCATTTTTCAACTCCTCCTGTAACTTCCAAATGTTTTTCAATAATTTGTTCAGCGGTTTGTTCAGCAGTTTGCGCTTCATAAATCATTGGAAATAATAAAAATAGTGATAAAAAAAATTGTTTCATTTTGATTGTTTTATAAGTTTTTCGGTTCGTTCCAAATCCTGCGGCGTATCAATTCCGATGCCGGCAAAGTCTGTTTCGATGAGTTTGATTTTCATTCCATATTCCAAGTAACGGAGATTTTCCAGTTTTTCCGCCTTTTCGTTTTGCCTCATCGGCAGTTGGGCAAATTTCAGTAAAGCCTCTTTCCGAAAGGCATACACGCCAATGTGTCCGTAATATTTCGCAGGGAAATTTTTTTCGCGGGGAAAGGGAATTACCGAGCGGGAAAAATACAACGCAAAATCATCTTTATTTTTGACGACTTTCACGCAATTAGGGTCTTCAATTTGCTGCCAATCCGTGAGTTTTCGATACAAAGTAGCAAGGTCAATTTCTCGGTTTCTGTCTTTTTCAAAGATGGTAATCAATTGTTTCAAATCCTTTTGATTAATAAAAGGTTCATCGCCCTGAATATTAATCACAACATCGCAGTCGATATTTTCCACCGCTTCGGCGATGCGGTCGCTGCCTGTTTCATGTTCTTTGGCGCTCATCAAGGCTTTTCCGCCATGTTGTGCGATTTCGTCGAAAATAATTTTGGAATCAGTAACCACAAAAGTATCGTCAAAAAGCCCGGCATCCCGCACGTTTTCGTATGTGGTGCGGATAACGGTTTTCCCACTCAACGGTTTCATCAGTTTTCCGGGAAAGCGGGTGGAAGCGTATCTTGCCGGAATGACGGCTGTTACTCTCATTTATTCACAGTATTAAAGCCACCCGATTTTTCGGGTGGTTGATTCTACTTTTGCAAAGATAATTTATTTTTTGAAACGAAAGTTTATTTTTTTCTTGTACAGAAGGTAAATAATAATTCCTAAAATCCAGAGAGGCCAGAGATATAGCAAAGCAACTACAACATTTTGAAGAAGATACAATCCGCTTTCCAAAGCGTGAAAAATTTTGTATTTCAAGCCTGCGAAATCAATGCTTTTGTCTGTGTTTGCGATAATTATGGTCTTGATTTTCGGATTTTCCTGCAACTGAATACTGATGGTGGAGTAGGTTATTTTGTCGTCCAAATCTAAATTTCTGATTTGATTTTGATTGATTTGTGAAACTTTTTCTTCTTGGTTGTCAATAATTTCAGACTTTTTGTCAATGTTTCCTTTTTGTTTCAGCAAAGTATCCAGTTTCTTTTGTGAATTTTGAAGATTTTGATTGTCAAGTTCAGAAGATTTCAGATTCAAAGTAACATCTTCCGCCTTTATTATCCGATAGTTAGGAAACTGTATTTCTCGGTTCAAAGTCATGAGGAAATCGCCCATTTTTTCATTTGGAACTCTTGCAGTAAGGTTGGCGGAAATGTAGTACTTTTTCACTTCTTTGGCGCTGTCTTGGCTGAGAGGCAAGACCTCTTCCGAAAGTATGTGGGACTGCAAATCGCTTTCCGTAACATAACCTCCGACGGATGCAACGGAATGTTCGATGTTCATCGTGGATTGATACGCATCTTTGACATCCAGATTGATGTCGGCAGTTTTTACAATTTTTTTACCTTCAATGTTTACCGTAGCGACGCTTGACGACATGATGTTGTCTGAACTTTCTGCTGAAACAGGGGAATTTTCTGCTTTTTCGTTTTTCGCACAACCTGTAAGTACGATTGTTGCAGCAAGTAAGATTATGACTGTTTTTTTCATGAGATATGGTTTTTTATTGTGGTAAAGGTAAGAGCCGATTTTTTGCAAAGGGAGAAAAACGCTTGTAAAACGTTTGTAAATTATTGTAAATCCCGTAAAAGGAGTTTTACAAATTTCAGGAAGACAAAAAAAGCCGCCCGAAACTTCGGGCGGCTTTCGTTAATTGTGATTAAAATTATTTTTTAGTTTTTTTTGCCGGAGCTTTTTTCACTTCAACCGTTTTCTGAACGGTCAATGTTCTTGGAGTTACTTCCACACGCCTGTTCAACTGATTACAAGCATCTTCGGAGTATTTGCCGGCTTTCACGTCAGCATCGGTACACAAGAAATTGGTTTTTCCAAATCCGCGTGCGGTCAGTCTGTCTTTGTCCACGCCGGCGGCTATCAAATCATCAACTACGGATTGCGCTCTTTGTTTAGACAGTTTCAAGTTGTATGCGGCAGCGCCTGATTTGTCAGTGTAGCCGTCCACATAAGCATTTTGACCTGCCAGTGAGCTTGAATTCAAGAAAGAAGCCGCATTTTTCACTTTGTCCTGAGAATCAGCAGTTAATTTGGCTGAATTAAATTCAAAAGTGATATTTTGCAAAGCCTGAGTTACCGTTTTGTAAGTTACGGGGCAGCCGTTGTTTTCTTTCGGTCCGGCTTCATTAGGACACTTGTCGTCCGGATCAGGGATTCCATCGCCGTCAGTATCAGGGCAGCCTTTGAATTTTGCCAAGCCCGGAGTGTCAGGACATCTGTCGTCTTTGTCGGGAACGCCGTCGCCATCTCTATCAGGCCAAGGGCAGCCGTTGTTTTCTTTTGGTCCTGCCACGTCAGGGCATTTGTCGTCTTTGTCAAGAACGCCGTCGCCGTCTTTATCGCCCCAAGGGCAGCCGTTGTTTTCTTTTGGTCCTGCCACATTAGGACATTTGTCGTCTTTGTCGGGAACGCCGTCGCCGTCGGTATCAACATCAGGAACTTTCTTGTTTCCGCCGATGCGGAAAACGAGTCCGGCAGAGTGCTGGAAGAAATCGGAATAATTGCGTGGAGAATTGGCAATCCAGTTATATTGGGATTCGACATTGATACCGAAACCCTTAGTAAACCAGAAATTAATGCCTACACCTCCGTTTACGTTAAAGAGGTCTTTTTTTCCGTTAAATTTCCCTGTCAAAGGTTTGCTTTCCTTGTAGTCGTTGTCGTACTGCAATGTTGGGTCTGAAAGCGTACCCGGTGCGTGAATGCTTGTGTAGTCGTAGCTGTAATAGTTTGCACCTACTCTCAAGTAGGGGTCGAACCAACTTTTTTCGCTCAAAGGCATCCACTTCAACCCTAACCCTGTCGATAAGAACAATTCATCTTTAATCTTCAGCCTTTTGTTTTCTACGCTTCCGATGGAAAACTGAAAGTCCACCGCGAAATTTTTAGCCAAACTTCTCGCTATTGTCAGTTTTGCCGAAGGAAAACTGTAATCGTCGGTATCGAAATACCCATCAAAAATGTTGTTCACGGAAGTGTAATCTTCCGCTTGGACGCCTATGCCCACCAACCATTTTTTGTCTGTGTTTTGTGCAAAAGCAAAGGAAATGCTTGCCAGTAAAACACTTGCTGTAATAATGTTTCTTAGTCTATTCATAAACTTTAAAATTATTTTTAATTTTTTATAAAGGAACGGCAAATTTAGCAAAAAATCAAATTTTTTTTGTAAATTTAACTACTTTTTTTAGCTAACACAATCGCTATAATAAAAAACATCAGTTTTTTTCAGGGTTATCATTGTTGTTGCTGTGCTTGTGTTCAAGCCTAATTTCAATTAGTAAATACGAATTTAAGAAAGTATCAAAAAAGGATCTGATGCTGATAGATTGTGGATAACGGCAATAACTTTTCCTGAGGAATTTTGACAAGTACACATGTGTCAGTGGCGTAAACATAGCCGTTGCCCGACGTGCAGGTTTTTCGATGCACGAAAACAGAAATTTACTTTTTTTAATCCTGATTGCTTTTAGTTGTTGAATCTGCGCTATGTGTATAATTTGAACAAATTTTTATTTTAAAAATAAATCCCTTATCTTTGCATTGTTTTTGGGACTTAAAATTTGACAAAGCCTATTTACAAAATAAGGCTTTTTTTGCGTAAAATATTGACAGACAGGTATTTCTAAGTGATCAAAATCAATGAGAAGACATGATAGCGGAAGAAAAAATTAAATTATTACTGAGAGATTTTTTTGATGCGAGACCTGATTTGTTTCTGATTTCCTGCAAAATTTCTCCCGACAACAAAATAGAAATCGTCATTGACGGCGATGAGCATGTTTCCATTCAAGATTGTCTTGATTGCAGCCGCGCAGTGGAAAATCATCTCGACAGGGACGAAGAAGACTTTGAACTGTCCGTGCTTTCGGCAGGTTTGAGCAGTCCGCTGCAAATACCAAGACAATATCGAAAAAATATTGGGGAGGAGTTGGAAGTAACTTTGGCAGAAAAAAAAATCAGCGGAACGCTGACGGAGGCAGACGATGAAAGCATTTCTCTGGAATGGACGGAACGCAGACCCAAAGCCGTAGGTAAGGGAAAGGAAACCGTAGAATTAAAAGAAAAAATATTATACAACGATATTAAAAAAGCAATTATTATCATCAAATTTTAAAAAAATCAATAATGGATAGTGTAGAATTAATTGAGTCATTTGCTGATTTTAAAGATGAAAAAAATATAGACAGAATCACCCTCATGGCGATTGTGGAAGAATCCATGAAAACCGTTTTGAGAAAGAGATTTGGTTCAGATGACCATTTCGACGTTATCGTCAATCCCGACAAAGGAGACTTGGAAATCTATTTGAACAAAAAAATCGTTGCCGACGGCATGACCGAAGACGATGATCTCGAAATAGAAATCAGCGAAGCTCAGAAAATCGACCCGAGTTTTGAAATCGGAGAAGAATACACCCAAAAAGTGGAATTGACTGAATTAGGTCGCCGCAACATATTGGCTTTCAAGCAAGTATTGAATACTAAAATTGCCGAATATGACAATTCCAATCTGTACGAAAAATTCAAATCTTTGGAAGGTGAAATCATAACGGGCGAAGTTCACCATATCCGCCACAGGCAGGTGATTTTAATGGACGAAGACCAGAACGAACTCATGCTTCCGAAAGAAAACCAAATTCCGTCCGATTTTTTCCGAAAGGGCGAAACTGTGCGCGCAGTGGTCGATGCCGTAGAATTGAAAGGAGGTAACAAACCGCAGGTTGTTGTTTCCCGCACTTCCCCAAAATTTTTAGAAAAACTATTTGAATTTGAAATTCCCGAAATTTACGACGGCTTGATTACCATTAAGAAAACCGTTCGCATTCCGGGCGAGAAAGCCAAAGTAGCCGTAGAATCTTACGATGACCGCATCGACCCGGTGGGAGCATGTGTCGGCATGAAAGGTTCAAGGATTCATTCTGTGGTGCGCGAGTTGAAAAATGAAAATATTGATGTCATCAACTTCACTAACAATCAGCAGTTATATGTGCAACGCGCTTTGAATCCCGCCAAAATTTCCCGAATCGAAATCGATGAACCGAAACATCACGCTGTCGTTTATTTGAAACCCGAAGAAGTGTCGAAAGCTATTGGCAAAGGCGGTCAAAACATCAAACTGGCTGGCTGGCTGACGGGCTACGAAATCGACGTAAGGCGAGACGAACCGCAAGAAGAGGATATTGAACTGACGGAATTTTCGGACGAAATTGAGCCTTGGGTTATTGCCGAATTTAAGAAAGTGGGTCTGGATACGGCGAAATCCGTGCTGGAAAGAAGCGTGAACGACTTGTTGGATTTGACGGATTTGGAAGAAGAAACCATCGTCGAAGTCATACAAATTTTGAAAGAAGAGTTTGAAAATTAAGAACTTAAACAAAAATGTGGGCTTAATCCAAAACAAATCCGCTATATTTGCAAATAATTTAGAAAGAAATCTATACAATATATGTCGAGTATTCGATTAAGTAAAATAATAAAAGACCTTAACATCTCCCTTGACAGAGCGGTGGAATACCTCACTTCCCACAATGTTCAGGTTGAGAAAAATCCTAACGTGAAGTTGGAGCAGGAAGCATACGATTTGTTAATCAAAGAGTTTTCAGAAGATAAACTCGAAAAAGATGCAGCCTTAGATGTGGTCATCAACAAAATCCCCGAAAAGAAAAAAGAAGAAAGACCCGCAGAGGTCATCAGAGCGAAAGCAAAAGAAATTTCTAAACCTAAAACCTTAGGAAAGATTGACTTGGATACTCCTAAAACCGGAAAAGAAGAAGAGAAAAAACCGGCGGAAGAAAAAAAAGAACAACTTCAACCTGCTGTAAAAGAAGAAGTTCAGACAAAAGATAATAAAATTAAAGGAATTAAAATCTTGGGGAAAATGACTTCCGAAGAACTTGAAAGGTCGCAAGAACCGACATACCCAACGAAGAAAAAAAAGAAGAAAAAGAAAAAACCGACAGAAGAAAAACCAGAACTCGTTGAAAGTCAAAAAATTACGCAGGTAAAAAAAGAAACTCCAAAAGAAAAAGGAAAAGAACAATCTCAGCCGATTTTAGAAGAACCCGTAAAAATTGAAACTCAATATCAAAAATTAGAAGGTCCGAAAATCGTAGGCGAAAAAATAGACTTGACTCAGTTTGAACGCCCTAAAAAACCCCGTCCTGACCGAAAGAAAAGAAAAAGAATTGTCAAAGATTCTAAAGTCGATGTTAATGCCGTAGCAAAAACCATAAAAACCGGCGACGACAAACGCAAGCCGTCACCGTCAGCAGCAGGGCGTGTTTCGCAAGGCGGAGACAAAGGAAATTTCAAAAAAGGCAAAGGCAGAAAAGTTAATGTCCGCCCTGTCGAACTGAGCGACGAAGCCGTACAGAAACAAATCAAGGAAACGCTGGAAAAACTCACCTCAAAAGGCGGAAAATCAAAAAGTTCCAAATTTAGAAAAGTTAAGAGAATCCAAAGACGAGAACACGAAGCCCAGCTTCACGAAAGAGAAGAAAAAGACAACACACTGCGCGTTACAGAATTTATCACCGTCAATGAATTGGCTACCCTGATGAACGTTTCCCCGACGGAAGTTATCTCTGCATGTTTCTCGCTGGGCGTTATGGTTACCATGAATCAACGGCTGGATGCGGATACTCTCGCTTTGGTTACCGACGAGTTTGGCTATAAAATCGAATTTGCCGATGCCGAAGTAGAAGAAGCCGCTGCCGACGACGAAGTAGACAGCCCCGAAAATTTGGTTGCCCGCGCACCGATTGTTACCGTTATGGGACACGTCGACCACGGAAAAACCTCTCTTCTCGACTACATCAGGGATACCAACGTCATCGCAGGCGAATCGGGAGGAATCACCCAGCACATCGGAGCTTACAACGTAAAACTTTCTGACGGGCAAAGAATTACCTTTTTGGATACGCCGGGACACGAAGCCTTTACGGCGATGCGTGCACGCGGAGCGCAAGTTACGGACTTGGCAATTATCGTAGTTGCCGCAGACGACAACGTCATGCCGCAAACCAAAGAAGCCATCAGCCATGCGCAGGCAGCGGGCGTTCCGATGATTTTTGCCATCAATAAAATTGATAAGCCGGGCGCAAATCCTGATAAAATCAAAGAAGAATTATCCCAGATGAATTTGCTGGTCGAAGATTGGGGAGGAAACATACAATCGCAGGAAATTTCCGCAAAATTTGGAAATAATGTCGATTTGCTCCTCGAAAAAGTCCTGCTCGAAGCTGAAATCTTGGATTTGAAAGCCAATCCTAACCGATTGGCGAGCGGCGTAGTTATTGAAGCCGCTTTGGACAAAGGAAGAGGTTATGTATCAACGGTTTTGGTACAGAACGGAACGCTGCATGTCGGCGATTATCTCCTTGCAGGAAAGCACCACGGCAAAGTCAGAGCCATGCTTGACGAACGTGGAAAAAATATGAAAGAAGCGAAACCTTCAACGCCTGTTACGGTTCTCGGCTTGGACGGTGCGCCGACAGCGGGCGACAAGTTCCGAATTTTCGAAGACGAACGAGAAGCTAAACAAATAGCCAACAAACGAGAACAATTGTACAGAGAGCAATCTATTAGAACTCAGAAACATATTACTTTGGATGAAATAGGTCGAAGAATTGCATTAGGAGACTTCAAAGAGCTGAATATCATCATCAAAGGAGATGTGGACGGTTCGGTGGAAGCATTGACCGACTCTTTGCAGAAATTATCCAACGACCAGATTCAAGTAAATATCCTTCATCGAGGCGTAGGGCAAATCACGGAATCCGACGTACTGCTGGCTGCTGCTTCCGAGGCGGTTTTGCTGGGATTCAACGTCCGTCCGAACCAGAGTGCGCGCGATTTGGCAGAAAAAGAAGAAATCGAAATCCGTACCTACTCTATTATATACGATGTCATCAACGATGTGAAAGAGGCGATGGAAGGCATGCTTTCTCCTGAAATAAAAGAACAAATCATTGGAAATGTAGAAGTTAGAGAAACTTTCAAGATTTCCAAAGTCGGCACGATTGCGGGCTGTATGGTATTGGACGGAAAAATTACGAGAAACTCAAAAATTCGAGTTATCCGCAACGGAATCGTGGTCTTCACGGGAGAACTGGAAAGTTTGAAACGCTTTAAAGACGACGTGAAAGAAGTTGCCAAAAGCTACGAATGCGGACTGAACGTCAAGAATTACAACGACATACAAATTGGAGATTTACTGGAATCTTTTGAAGAAATCGAAGTCAAGAAAAAATTAAAAGTTTGATGAATCTTTTACAGATATAATAATTTGGAGTCAGGGATTAATATAGATTAACAAAATAAAAATAATATACTTGAAAATCGTTTTTTATTCCCAACTCTGCGTATTTTAGCCGGAACTAAAAATAGAATTATGAGAAAGATGCTTATCATCACAACTTTAATGTTGGCTTGCAGTGTTTTTGTATCTGCACAGTCTTTTGTCGGAAAATGGAAAAACATCGACGACGAAACGGGAAAACCTAAAGCCATTATCGAAATTTATAAGAAAGAAAGCAAATATTACGGAAAAATCGTAGAACTTTTAATGAAACCTGAACACCCTACTTGCGTAAAATGTACGGACGACCGCAAAGATAAACCGTTAATCGGACTGGAAATGCTTCGTAACATGACATTGGGAGGAAATGAGTTGTCCGGAGGTAAAATATTAGACCCCGCCAAAGGAAAAGAGTACAAATGCACCATCAGTTTTGAAAACGACGACAAACTTAAAGTACGTGGCTACATCGGTATTTCTTTAGTGGGACGAAATCAGTATTGGACAAGAGTGAAATAAAGGTAAAAACTTAAGTCCGATTTGCCCCGCAACGCCGTAATTACAGAGACCGTAAAAGCCAACCAAATTATCTACGAGCCTCATTATTGGTTGAAAATATCAGCCTGCTTTTTGTCCATTAGACCTGAATCCATAATTTAAAATCACAATCTTTGTTTAAACATTCTCACACTCAATCCTAAAAGAAAAACTGTCATCAAGCTCAAAATGGTCAATTCTTTCCATATGGCAGTAATTCCCAAACCTTTAATCATCACAGCCCGCAGGGCTTGTATGAACCATTTAGCCGGAATAAAATTGGCGATAAATTGCAGGAATTTCGGCATACTTTCCAACGGGAAAATCATACCCGTCAAGAGGATAGACGGCAGCATCAACGACAAAATTGAGGCAAGCACAGCAGATTGTTGAGTCTCGGTAATGGAAGAAATCAGCAGACCGAGAGAAAGTGCTGACAGCGTAAAGATTACGCACAACAAAAGCGTCAGCAAGAGGTTTCCGTTTATCGGTACGTCCAAGATGAAATGCGCAATCAGGAGTATGGAAGCGACGTTCGTCATCGAAATAGCAAAATACGGAACGGCTTTTGCCAGAACGATGGTCAGCGGTTTCAGCGGCGAGACGAGCAGAACTTCCATCGTTCCCATTTCTTTTTCTTTGACGATAGCGATGGAAGTCATCATGGCGCAGATGAGCAGCAGGATAACGCCCATCAGCCCCGGCACGAAGGCATAAGCGCTTTTCATCTGCGGATTGTACTGCATTTTTATTTCCATGTTAATCAACAAGTTGGGACGGTTGGAATTGGCAATATTCTGCTGAAATTGCGAAATCATCATTTGAAGATAATTTGCGAGATTGGTAGCTTCGGAAGGATCAGAAGCGTCTATAATTACCTGTAAATCAGTCTTGCCAAGTTTTCGCCAATCATCGGCAAAGGAGTGGGGAATAACTATGGCAATTTTTGCTTTATTTTTGCGAAAAATTCTTTCAATTTCGAGCGGAGAGTGAATATTTCCGACATTTTTAAAGAATTTGTTGGCAGAGATTTCGTCTGTCAATTGATGCGAAAGCGTGGAGTGCGACTGGTCGAAAACCACGAAAGGCGTGTTTTTTATTTCGGTGGAAATGCCGAAACCCAAAATCAGCAGCAGAACAACAGGGATTATCAAAAGAATTATCGTTGTTCTTTTGTCCCGCAAAATGTGGCGGGTTTCTTTTTTTATGAATGCGAAAAATTGTCTCATTTTAAAATTAAAAACTAATTATTTATATTTCCCTGAATATCAGCTATTCCCCTCTTTCCGCTTCGCGTGCCAGTTTGATGAATACGTCGTAAATATTTTCTGCAGACAATGCTTTTTTCAAATTTTGTGGAGTATCCAGCGCATGAATTTCTCCATCAACCATTATGGAAATTCGGTGACAGTATTCGGCTTCGTCCATGTAGTGGGTGGTTACGAAAACCGTCATCCCTTCGTCGGCAGCTTTGTAGATGAGTTCCCAAAAAGTACGGCGAGCAATTGGATCAACGCCGCCTGTGGGCTCATCGAGGAAAACAATTTTGGGGTGGTGAAAGGTAGCAACGGAAAATGCCACTTTCTGTTTGATGCCCAGCGGCAGCGATTTGGTAAGCAAATTTCGTTCGTTCTTCAAGGAGAGTTCCGAAAACCAGTAATCTGCACGCGACTTGATTTCAGAGTTGCTCATTCCGTAGATTCCCCCAAAAAGACGCATATTTTCAAAGGTAGTGAGGTCGTCGTAGAGCGAGAACCGCTGACTCATATAACCGATGTTTTCCTTTATTTTCTGTGCTTGTCGAAAAATATCGAAGCCTGCTACATGTCCTTCGCCCGAAGAAGGATGCAAAAGCCCGCATAGCATACGCATTGCGGTGGTTTTTCCTGCACCGTTTGCGCCGAGAAAACCGAAAATCTCGCCTTCTGAAACTTCAAACGAAATTTTATTTACGGCAACAAAATCGCCGAAAGTTTTGGTTAAATTTTTTGCGGTTATTGCTTTTTGTGGATTCATTGCTGTGTATTTTTCATTAAACCGATAAAACAGTCTTCTATTCCGGGCTTTATTTCTTTGATATTCAAATTGTCATCTAAATTGTCAGGAATTTTATTTTCCTTAAAAGTTACATGTAGAAATTCGCCGAACATATAAACACTATTCACCTCGTTTCTCTTGCGAAAATCTTTCAAAAGTTGATATTTATTTTCGGATTTCACGGCAAAAACTTTGTTTTCATATTTGTTTTCAATGTTTTGAGGGGTGTCCACCGATAAAATTTTTCCTTCTTGTATTAACGCAATTCTTTGGCATAGACTCGCTTCGTCCATGTACGGCGTGCTGACCACGATGGTCATTCCGTCTTCGTTGAGTTTGCGCAAAATTGTCCAAAATTCCCTTCTGGAAACAGGGTCAACACCTGTGGTAGGCTCGTCGAGGAAAAGCACTTCGGGTTTATGTACCAAGGTGCAGCAGAGCGCGAGTTTTTGTTTCATTCCGCCGGAAAGTTGTCCTGCACGTCGGTTTTTGAAAGGCTCAATCTGGGCGTAAATGTCGCGTATCAAGTCATAATTTGCTTTAACTGTTGTTCCGAAAATATCAGCGAAAAAATTTAAATTTTCAATAATGCTCAAATCCTGATAAAGCGAAAATCTTCCCGGCATATAGCCTACTTTCTGCCTGATTTCCATAAAATCTTTTTTCACATCAAAGCCCATGACGGAGGCTTCGCCGCTATCGGCTTCTATCAGGGTAGTCAAAATTCTGAAAAGCGAGGTTTTGCCCGCACCGTCCGGACCGATTAAACCAAAAAGTTCGCCTTTGGAAATTTCCAGCGAAATATCGTCCAACGCCGTAATCGTTTGGTTTTTGAATTTATAAATTTTTGATATGTTTTTGATGGAAATCATTTTCTCAATTGTGTATTACGGATTGTTTTTCTGCCAATTCTTTCAGTTTCAAATTCATTGCTTCAAAACCTGCTTTTGTTGGGGCAAGATTGAATAAACCCACTAAAATTCCGCTGAATTTTTCGCTTTGAAAAAAAGTCGTTGTTCCATTGCTGTTGTCTTGCAGAGCCAAACAATGTTCGCCGTCAAACAAACCTTTGAACAAAAATGAACCGAGCCACCGTAGTTCTTTGTTTTCTTTTTTGGAAAGTACAATGGGGGTAAAAGTCATTCCCTTACTCTTGGGTGGCTCAATTTTCACTCGAATTTTGTTTCCTTCCTCCACATCGCCTTTGATATACCGAATGAATGGATTCCAATCGGGATACTTTCTGAAATCATTGAGAATTTTCCAAATTTGTTCAGACTGTGCATTAATTGTGATTTCTGTTTTAATTTCTTTTTGCATAAATTTTGTCTTTTTCGTGTCCACAGGTTGAAACAAGTTTTGTGTTTTTCAATTATACAATTAATTGTTGTTAAAATCCGCATCGCCGTACATTCCGATTTTCAGCAGATTGTCGGTGTTTGGAACGGCAATTTTCACGGCATAGACGAGATTTTGCCTTTCATCTTGGGTTTGAATGGTTTTCGGAGTAAATTCTGCTTTGGCGGAAATCCATGAGATTTTTCCGTTGTAGGTTTTGTCTTGGGTAAAGACTTTCACCGCTTGTCCGATTTTGATTTTTTCCAACTGTGGCGCAACGACATACACGCGCAAAATCATATTTTTCACATCGGCGATTTTGTATAACGGCGTCCCCTGTCCCACAAGTTCGCTTTTTTCTACGTATTTGTTAAGCACCGTCCCGTCTATGGGCGCCGTGAGGCGGAATTTTTTGAGAATATCTTCCGTCTGGTCGGTTTTCACATCGTAGGAAACGCTTTCTTCGTCTAATGCGCTGATGTTTGTTTCGAGCGTATTTTTTGCCGCATCGATGGATTTTTGAATGACGGCGATTTGGGAATTAACATCGTCCAACTGCTTTTTCGTAGTTGCTCCGTCCGCCAAAAGCCGTTCTATGCGGACTTTTTCAAATTTTGCTTTTGCGAGTTGCTCCTGCGCCGAAGCAATTTGCACGGACATATCGGGGCGGCGCACTTGGGCGGCTTTTTTGCCCGTCTGCGCCAGTTGTTTTTGATAAAGCGCCTGCGTGCTGTCTATGTTTCCGACAAACTGACCTTTTCGGAGTTCATCGCCTTCGTTGATGTTGAATACCAGCAGTTTTCCCGGAACTTCCGAAGAGACGATGATTTCCGTAGCCTCGAAAGTCCCCGAAGCGTCGTGCGGCATTTTGTCGTTATTGCAGGAAACAAGCGTTGCAAAAATTCCTGCGAGGTATATTGTTTTTTTCATTGGTTTATTTTTCTATTTTTTAATTTGAGGTAAAAATTCACAATAGGTTTTATTTACAACTTTTTCACGCATTGATACTTTGTCGTTCTCAAAATTGCGGATAATGTGTTCGTAATAATTGCGTTGCCACGCAAATTCAAATCCCAAGTGGTGGTGTATTTCGAGGTTCAATTTCATTTTTTAAGTTTTGCATAATTTACAAATTTATAATTTTTTGTAATCTTTCTCTTTTGCCAGCGTTTTAATATCTTCAATTTCTAAAACCGACTTTGGGTAACCAATTTTCACGCTGTTTATCATTGCGGAACCGACTTCGCTCAATCGGCAAATCATTTTTTTGGCGAAGATTTTAAAAATCGGAAGTAAAATTCGATACAAAAATTTATATCTGCCTTTGACGTTTTTCTGTCCTTCGGAAAATTCCATGAAGCCGGGTCGGAAATTGTAAACCTTGCGGAAAGGCAGCCTCTGTAAGGCGTTTTCGGTTTTGCCTTTTACCCTCGCCCACATGATTTTTCCCTTTTCGGAACTGTCCGTGTACGCTCCGGAAACGTAGCAGAAAACCATTTGTGTATTCAGTTCCAACAAAGTTTTTGCGAAAGATAATGTCATATCATAGGTTACACGCATATAGTCTTTTTCCGACATCCCTATGGAACTGACGCCGGCGCAGAAAAAGCAGGCATCGTAGCCGCCGAGTGCACTTTTTACCTGCGATAAATCAAAAAAATTCAGAACGATAAATTCCTTTAATTTCGGATTTTTTCCGCCTTTGTATTTTTGGCGGTTGATTAATAAAATTTCTTCTACATCAGGATTTTTCAAGCATTCAAATAAAACGCCTTCGCCCACCATTCCGGTGGCTCCTGTAAGTATTATTTTCATTTTTCTAAATTTTCAAAGATTTTATAATCCCCATTTGTATATTTCAAATCGTACAAACTTTGCAAATACTGTATGTAATGTGTTGATTTTATTTGTTTTGCAATGTTTTCGGCATTAATGTCGGAAATCAAATCTTTCATTTGATAAACGCCGTTGTCATACTTGCTTTGTGAAGATTTTTTCACTTGTGTGCGCAATTTTACGATTTTGTCGTCTTTTTCCATCAATTTTTGAAATTTTTCTATTTCAGGGCGAAGTTTTTCCATTTCCAAATTCGTGTTAAATCGGAAAGTTTCTTCTTGAATATTCAAAATATTAAAATTATTTTCAATTAAACTTAAATCGTTCTTTTTGGTGTAAAGATTTCCGAAATTCCATGTAAATTTAACGCCGCCGATGGCATACGGCGCAAAATCAGGGTTCAGCATGTTCAAGCCGGGTCTGCCGTAGCCGCCTTGTACAAACAGCCCCAAAGTCGGGCGATTTTTTGCCGTAATTGTTTCTTTCTGAGCCTCATACAACGAACGTTGTTTTTCAAATAATTGAATTTCAGGGCGATTGATGCTGTTCGAGGTTTCTGACCCATCGTCAGGTTTTTCAAATTCCGTATTTTCGTTCAATTTTTCATGAATGAAGATCGAAAGCATTGTCAGGCAGGCATTTTGAGCAGATTTCAATTCGATTTTTTTCTGGTCGAGACTCAAAATTTCTACGTTTACCAAATCCAAATCGCTCTGCATTGCCACTCCATTTTTCAAAGCGGATTCCGCTGTTTTTTGTATCGCCGACAAATTTTCATAATATTCGTCCAACTGCTTTTCCTGTTCGTCCAACAATAAAATTCCGAAATACAACTGATTGATTTTCTCTCTGATAGCATATAAATTCACTTCCAATTTTTGTTTTTCCACTTCGCTCGTTGCCCGTGCAGCGTTTTTCCCCGCTTTGGTTTGTCCGCCGTCGTAAATCACTTGCGTTGCCTCTACATATGCCTTGTATTGGTCTTTGGACATGGTCTCGACGAATTGCGACGGGTCAATTTTTTCGGGAAGTTGGTTTAACAGTTCCTTAATATTGTCTTTCAGCGTAAGTTTCGTTACATCAGTCTGATACGAAGCCTGCGCATTGAATGAAATTTGTGGAAGAAAAATTTTGGACAGATTGTCAAGCGTATAGTTTTCTGCTTTTGTAATCAGGTCGTACTGCTTGATGGCCGGATAATTTTCACGCGCTTTTTCATAGCATTCTTCAAGCGTGATTTTGTTCTGCGAAAAGCCTAATGCAGTGAAAAACAGAAAGATATATTTAGCTTTTTTCATGATAAAAAATTATTTAGAAACCATATTTACCTCAAACCATTTAGGAATCAATTGTTTGCGTTGATTGACAAAAGTCTGAAATTCTGTGTCGTTCATCAGGCTGAAATTCGTCAAAATCGGTTTTGCAATGAAAGGAAAAACACACATCGAAAGCAGATTCATCAAAAAATGCAGCGGATTGATTTTAGAATCAATTTCTTTTAATTGGTTAATAATATTCGAGTTGCCTAAAATTTCTTTCAACGGAAAAGAATTAAAAAATCCAAAATCGTTTTTTTGTATTTCTCCGATAACAAACAGCGGCAAGTTGGGATTTTCCGACAGCAAATCGATGTAAACATCTACAATTTGCTCAACTTTTCTTTTCAAGGAAGTGTTTTCGTCTGTGAAAATCGGCAGCAGATTTTCGCAAAGCAGCAGGGCTTTTCGGTTCATAACTTTCTGAAACAGTTTTTCTTTGCTTCGAAAATAATAATTCAAGAGTGCGGCGTTGATGCCGGCTTTTTCGGCGATGTTCCGTGTGCGCGAAGCGGCATAGCCTTTTTCCGTAAAGACTTTTTCGGCGGCAAAAATGATTTTTTCTTCGGTGGAAATTCCAATTTCGTTCATGTTTTTCTTCAAAAATTTTAATATTAATAGTAATTTTTCTGAATTTCACCACAAATATAATTAATTTAACTGATTAAATTAATCAAAACTTTAATCGGATGATTAATTTTTCAGTATTTTTATTTTTATCAAAATTTTCTTTGTATTTTTACGTTTTCAATAACGATTATAAAAAGGTTAAGTACATGAAAAAATTATTGATGCTTTCTTTCTTCATAGCTGTCGGTTCGGCTTTTTCCCAAACCCAAGAAGAAAAAAAAAGAATTTCTCAATCGTATGACCGTGTTAAAATAACAGAAATACAGAAGGATATTCAACAAAAAGAACTGCAAAAAAAAGAAAAGTTAGATACTTATTTTCATCTTCACCAAGAAGCCAAATCCGCTTTTGAAAAAGATGGCGTATTTTACAAAGCCATGGATATTCTGCCCAATGGACAAATTCTGTATTACCGGACGTTCAATCAGGGAAGTGCAAAAACCATCAAAGCAAGCAGCTTAAATACAGGCGGTTCTCTTGGTTTGAACATCAACGGTGAAAACATGACGGTCGGCGTGTGGGACGAAGGCATCGCCATGGCAACTCATGTAGAATTTCCCAACAATAAAATTCACTCTTTTGATGGAACGACAACGATTATAGGACATGCTACGCACGTGTCCGGAACGATTGTAGGAGCGGGGAAATCGCCCAAATTGTCGGTAAATAATACGGGAGAAACTTTTCCCGAAGGGTATTCCAAAGGCTTAGCTTACCAAGCCCGTATTGAGGCTTCCGATTGGGATAATGACATAGATGAAATGACACAGTTTGCGAAAGGCGGAGGTCTGGTTTCCAACCACTCCTACGGCTACGCTGCAACAGACGAGATGGGAAACCTGATTCCGAAATGGCAGTTTGGCGCATATGACGATTATTCTTTCGACACCGATCGGGCAGCTTACACAATGCCCAAGTTTCAAATAGTGGTAGCTTCCGGAAATGACCGAAACGATAACGATGTCGTCGGTTCGGCAGGCTTGGGAAGAATCTATCAGCTGACTACGGGAATGGCTGACGCTAAAAACTCGCTAACCGTCGGTGCGGTGCATGAACTGTTGAATTATGCCCAGCCGTCGGACGTACAGATTGCAGGTTTTTCCAATTTTGGACCTACAGATGACGGACGCATCAAACCTAACATCACTGCCAAAGGTATTAATGTAGTTTCAGCATATTACGACTCTCCTAATGAAAAGGACAGCTATGGCATATCAAGCGGAACTTCTATGGCAACGCCTGCCATCAGCGCAGGGGCAATTTTATTGCAGCAGTATTACAACCAATTGAACGGTAAATACATGCTATCCTCAACCGTGAGAGGATTATTGCAACATACCGCTTGGGAAGCGGGTGCAAGCGAGGGTCCTGACTACCAATTCGGCTGGGGATTGGCAGATTTGGAAAAGGCGGCGGTAGCGATTTCAAATTCTTCCTTAAAAAAGAACGCTTTAGTTGGAGAAAATATCCTGACAAGCGGAGAGGATTACACTATGCAAATTGAAGTTACCGGCGTTTCAGAGCCTTTAATTGTTTCCATTTCATGGACTGACCCGCCCAACAATGATTACAACAAAGGGACTTTGAACACAATCAAAAAATATTTGGTCAATGATTTGGACGTGAAAGTAACCGCTCCTGACGGAAAAATTTACTATCCATGGAAATTGGACGGCACAAATCCAACAGCGGCGGCGACCTGCAACTCAACTAACGATGTGGATAACTTTGAGCGCGTAGACATCAAAAATCCTGAGTTGGGAATTTACACGATTACGGTGAGCAATAAGGGATCTCTTAAAAGATGGACAACAGGCGGATATACCTCAGGAACACAAGATTACACGTTGATTGCCTCAGGAAATATAGAATATGAACTACCTTCTGTCACTCAGGAAAGCGTAAAAATCTACCCGATACCCGCCAAAAATACGCTGAATGTATCTGTTGGCAAATCAACGGATTATTCTATTTTTTCAATAACAGGAGGCTTGATGAAAGCAGGACGGTTGCAGGACGGCATCAACGTTTTGGACGTATCAGGCTTGAAGAAAGGAATTTACATCTTGAAATTATCAAAAAAAGAAACATACAAGATTGTGATTGAGTAGTAGATAGATTAAGCTCTTAAGTCTCAAATTGGTTGATTTTTTGAGAGTGTCAATTTACAGATAGATTGTAATATTTTTAGTTAATTAATTTTCAAACCATTAATCCAAGATTCGGCGGCGGTGGAAGGGTTCATGGCAAAAGATTCTACTTCTTTTTTCAAATCGTGGGTCTGCGCCTGCAGCTGATGGGAGCTTCGTAGTTTTTCCATGAAATAGTAGAATAAAAGGTGTTCATATCTTTCGACAAACTGTTTTTTACGCTGTGTTTGAAAATATTCGCTTTCTTT
>JAITOO010000065.1 GCA_031289875.1 Flavobacteriaceae bacterium | reverse complement strand
AAATACGTCTTCCCTCCGCAAGAGCCTATTTATCAACAGATATACTTAGGCGCACTGCCTGATACTTTGGTTTGGGGAAATAAACTTTCACGGAACGACATTTATTCAGAAGAATATTTTCGCACTCCTCAGTTTGATTATTATCCGGTAGTAGGCGTGAGCTGGCTGCAAGCGCAAAGATACTGCGAATGGCTGACTGATAGAACCAATGAAAGAGCCGCAATGGAAAAAGGCATCATTAATAAAAATATTTATGAACAGGACTCCTACAATGCCGACGGTATGCCCTCTTTTACCGCAGAAAAATACAAATACAACGACCCTGCATTAGCAGATGTAATAAATCAAAAGAAACTTGCCCAGCAGAGCGGCATCACAAGTAAAAATCACCGCATCATTACTGCCAACAAAAGTTCGCAGGCAAATTTAGTTGCCAAATTTAGACTTCCAAGCGAAGCCGAATGGGAATACGCTGCTTTGGGAGAAGCGGGAGACAGAGAATACAATCTCGTGCAAGGTAAAGACGTAATAGCTAACACACTGCGCAAAAAGAAAGGTCGAAACAGAGGCATGTTCCTTGAAAATTTTAAATACGGAGAAGGAGATTATAGCGGTATTGGCGGCTGGCCTAATGATGGAAATGCCATCACTTCTGATGTGAAATCTTATCCTTCAAATAACTTTGGAATTTACGGAATGTACGGAAACGTTGCTGAATGGGTACAAGACGTGTACCGCCCTATTATTGATACTGATGGTAACGATTTCAACTACTATCGAGGAAACGTTTATTCGACTCATATTAGCGATGAATCAGGCATTGTCAAAATAACTGCTGAAACTATGAGATATGACACTTTGTCTGATGGAAGAGTTGTATATTCCTCACTTCCGGGAAATTTCAGAAAAGATATGGTAGAAGATGCTATAAACTTTCGAGACGGAGATTTTCAATCATCATTGGAAGTAGGCGGAGGAAGAGAGGATACCAGCAACGGACTTTTCAATTTTTACAATGCCCCTGAAAGAAGATGGGTTGTAGATGCAGGCAGCATCTCAGCCGGAAACACAGGCGTACTTCTCATCAAGGACCCAAAACAAAGAACCACTAACATCAGCAACCATACAAGAGTTATCAAAGGCGGTTCTTGGAACGACACTGTTTATTGGTTAGATCCGGGACAACGCCGCTATATGGACGAAAGCAAAGCTGCTTCATGGTTAGGCTTCCGTGTGGCGCAAGACCACAGAGGCAAAGAAAGTTCCAAAAACAAAACTAAAAGAGGCGTGCCTAAAAAATAAAATTTAATTATAATAAAAGAGAGGATTATTAATCATGAGTGGTCGGAAGATTTTTTTCGACCATTTTTTGTTTATTTGATTAGAAGAAATAAATCCTAAGAAATTTTGCAAATTGGCGAAATCACTCTATATTTGCACTCTCAAAACGGCGAGGTAGCTCAGATGGTTAGAGCGTTGGATTCATAACCCAAAGGTCGGCGGTTCAATTCCGCTCCTCGCTACAAAGCGTAAATTACTGATAAAGTGCGATTTAAGATTTCAAATCGCACTTTATTATGATTAAAATCTTAAAATCGTTAAAAAAAGTACCCCTTTTCGTACCACTTATGAAACCTTATTCAATAAATATATACGATGCCGACGGAGACGTTTCTAAGAATTGGTACATACGCTGGTTTTTTAGAAATCCTGACACGGCGAGATTGGAGCGGCAGGTAAACATAAAATTGGGGTGCAACAGGATAAAGGATAAAGAAAAACGGTATGCTTATTTGAATAGACTGTGCAATTTTCTTTCTAATGGCTAAATTAGTATATTTCAACTTTGTTTAATGTAGCAACTTTGTAGAACGCTACCTAAAAACTGCATGAAACTCAAATCTTATAAAAAAGTCAGAGAGATGATAACTTAGTTATCATCTCTCTGATATAAATGCTAATTTTATCTTTTAAACCTGTAACGGTTATTTAGAATGAAATTAGACAGTTAAAAGTTGGTTAATTCAAAGTTGACATGTGTTCGATGAGGTCTACCAGTTTGGTTGAATAACCCACTTCGTTGTCGTACCAAGAAATCAGTTTTACGAAAGTCGGCGTTAATTGGATACCTGCTTTGGCATCGAAAATGGAAGTTCTCTTGTCGCCTACAAAATCCATAGAAACTACGTCGTCTTCGGTGTAACCGATGATTCCTTTCAGTTCGTTTTCAGAAGCTTTTTTCACCACGGCTTTGATTTCGTCGTAAGTGGCAGGTTTTGCCAGATTAACGGTCAAATCCACCACAGAAACATCGGCAGTCGGCACGCGCAGAGACATGCCTGTCAGTTTGCCGTTCAGTTCAGGAATTACTTTTCCCACAGCTTTTGCTGCGCCGGTGGAAGAAGGAATGATGTTCAGCAAAGCAGCACGTCCGCCTCTCCAGTCTTTCATGGAAGGTCCGTCCACAGTTTTTTGAGTTGCGGTTGTTGCGTGAACAGTGGTCATCAATCCATCAACAATTCCGAAATTTTCGTGGATAACTTTTGCCAGCGGAGCTAAGCAGTTTGTCGTACATGAGGCGTTTGAAACGATGGTATCGGTAGGTTTCAAAGTTTTATGGTTTACTCCCATTACGAACATCGGGGTGTCGTCTTTGGACGGTCCTGACATGACGACTTTTTTTGCGCCTGCGTTGATGTGAGCCTGAGCTTTTTCTTTGGTCAGGAACAGACCGGTAGATTCTACAATGTAGTCAGCGCCGACTTCGTTCCATTTCAGGTTTGCAGGGTCTCTTTCTGCTGTAATGCGGGTAATTTTGCCGTTTACTACCAATTTGCCGTCTTCTACTTTCACTTCGCCTTTGAATGGTCCATGAACCGAATCATATTTCAGTATATAAGCCAAGTATTCAACGTCCAGCAAGTCGTTGACTCCTACAATATCAATGTTGCCTTTTTCCAAGGCGGAAAGGAATACCAATTTTCCGATTCTTCCGAATCCGTTAATTCCAATTTTAATGTTTGCCATAATAATTTTTTTAATTTTATGTAAATAATAAACAATTTTTTTCGTTTAAATAGCCAAAATATCAGCCAATTTTATTAAGTCTTTGTCAATTTCATTCTGTTTTTTGATAGCTTCTTCTATCGGAGTGAAAACCACTTTGTTAGATTGTATTCCTGCCATAACGTTGGATTTTCCTTCCATCAAACCTTCTACGGCAGCCAAACCGAGACGGGAAGCCAGCACGCGGTCGGCAACTGTCGGCGTTCCTCCTCTCTGGATATGCCCTAAAACGGTTACGCGCACATCAAATTCGGGATATTTCATTTTGGTGAATTTCGCCAAGTCATACACTCCGCCGAGTTTTTCTCCTTCCGCTACAACAACGATGCTCGAACTTTTTCCGTTTTTCTGAGCGTTTTCAAACGTAGCGAAGAGGTCTTCGATGTTATCTCTCACTTCGGGTATCAGAATGTCCAGCGCACCTGTGGCAATGCCGCTGTTCAGCGCAATGAAGCCTGCGTCGCGCCCCATCACTTCGACGAAGAAAACACGGTTATGGGAAGTCGCCGTATCTCGGATTTTGTCAATAGCTTCTACGGCTGTGTTCAACGCCGTGTCGTAACCCAACGTGTAATCTGTCCCGAAAATGTCGTTGTCGATAGTTCCCGGAATGCCGATGAAAGGCACGCCTTGTTCCTGTTGAAAAATCATTCCGCCTGTGAAAGAGCCGTCTCCGCCGATGACTACCAGTGCGTCGATGCCGTATTTTTTTACGGTTTCTGCTGCTTTCTGCCGTCCTTCTACGGTGCGGAACTCTGCGGAACGTGCAGATTTCAGTTCTGTTCCTCCTCGATTGATAAGGTTTTTTACGGAACGGGGACCCATTTCTACTACATTGCCGTTGATAAGCCCTTCATAACCCAAACGGATTCCGCAGCATTCGATGCCGTAATAGGAAGCAGACCTGACAACGGAACGGATGGCGGCATTCATGCCGGGAGAATCTCCTCCCGAGGTCAGAACTCCTATTTTTTTAATTTTTAATGTGTTCTTTTTTGTCATTATTTTCTCAATAGAATTTTCTATACAAAGGTACTAATCATTTTTGAAATTTCAGACCTAATATAAATCATGTTTAATATTTTTGGGAAATCTGTCTGTAAGTTTTTATTTTATTAGTAGATTTGTTGCCTTAATTTTAGATATGCAAAGGCAGAAAGAAAAAAAATTTCTTGACGTTTCTGTGGACTGTGTGGTTTTCGGATATGATGACAATGATAATATCTTAAAAGTTTTATTGATTGAACAAGACCGGCTTGATGCCGGCATATTACCGCAAAAAGCTCTGCCCGGCGACCATGTGCTGAACGACGAGCATTTGCACGCAGCGGCTAACCGCGTGCTGTTCGAGCTTACAGGTTTGGACGGCTTGTACCTGAAACAGTTTCATACTTTCGGCGACCCTGAACGGGTCAAATACCCCAAAGACCAGCTTTGGCTGCACCGTATCAGGAAGCATCCCGAAGCGCGGATTATCACTGTCGGCTATTATTCGCTGGTAAGAATGGAAGATTATTTATTGGAGCCTTCTTCCTTTGCCGAAAATGCAGAGTGGATAGGCATTCACGAAATTCCGGAACTTGCGTTTGACCACAACCGAATCATTGAGCGGGGACTGACGGAACTGCGCAAGGACACGGAGTCAAACCATATCAGCGTGCAACTTCTTCCTAAAAAATTTACGCTTGTGCAGTTGCAAAAACTGTATGAAATCATCTTGGAAAAAGAACTCGACAAGCGAAATTTCCGAAAATCCATCAAACGTTCAGATGAGTTTGTCGCTTTGGACGAAAAACAAAAGGGCGTGCTTCACAAGCCTGCACAACTTTATACCTTTAAAAGACAAAAGTAATTACTAATGGTAATGAGTATGTGCTAACGACACTGTTAGTTGTCTGTAATATTATGGCTCATTATCTTAGCCCGCATTTTTCATGCAAATTCATTTTTATCTCCTCATCGGCACATCTACCAACACAATCAACTCGTATTTTTGGCTTCCGAGACCGAGTTTTTCGGCGTGGTCGATTGTCAGCATTCCATTTTTTGATTCAATTCTCTCCCGAAGAGATTGGCTTCGCTGAGTATCAGACAGATAAATTAAATCCACACAGGCTTTGTCTAAAGCGACAGGGTCAAGTGAAGCCAAAATGCCGATGTCGTCCAGTTCAGGCGGAGCAGGATGGGAAGAGCAGTCGCAGTCTATCGACAAATGATTCATCACGCTGACATAGGCAACGTTGTCGCCAAGCAGGTTCATCACCGCACCCGCAGCTTCCGCCATTGCCTGTAAAAAATCGTCCTGTTTGCCGTGCCAAGGATCGGTCAGGCTCGTTCCTCCGCTGTGAATCCACGCCTTGCCTTCGGCAGAAGCAATCCCGATAGACATATTTTTCAATGCACCGCCGAAGCCTGCCATCGCATGACCTTTGAAATGTGAGAGAATCAAATATGAATTATAGTTCGGAAAATGCGTGCCGACATAATCTTCTTTGATGACTTCGCCCTTCGGGAAAGGAAGCGTCATTGAGCCGTCTTCGTCCTGAATATCGACGGGAGCAATAGCAGTAAATCCATGTGCTTCAGCCGTTTTCTTGCTGTTTTCCGTTTCGGAGCGTTGTCCTTTATAGGCGGTGTTGCATTCCACAATCGTGCCGTCGAGTTGCTGCACAAGGTTTTTAATCAGGTTCGGGTCGAGAAAGTGATGACCACCCGGCTCGCCTGTGCTGATTTTCACAGCGACTTTTCCTTTCAAATCGCGACCAAGTGCGTTGTAGATTTTTACCAGATTTTCGGGCGTAATGTCTTTGATAAAATAGACTTTCGGCGGAGTTTGTGTGGTATTTTCTGCCGTTTGCAGCGAATTTCCTGCTGCTTTCGGAGGAACAGTATTTGTTGTGTTATTGATGGATGTTGAACAACTTGCGAAAAACAACAATCCCGCTAAGCTGAAAAATCCTGCTAAGAGTTGATGGCATTTTCTCATAATAAGGAAAAATTTTAAGTTATCTTTTCAAAGGTAGCAAAAATATTTGATTAAACCATGAATGTGATTCTGTTATTTTTCTACATTTTTGCTATCGTTTTTCAAAGTCTTTTTTTCAGCCTGAGCTGTATCCTGCTTGATGGCGGTAGAATCCACAGGCGTTTGGCTGTTTCTGTTCCGTCGGTTGGGAAACAGCCTGTTAAGACTCTTTTTGAAAACAAACCTTACACCGTTGGCTTGATTGGACGTATTGCCCACGGTGCTTTCAATTCCAAAGGTGGAAGGTTGGGAAAATCCTGAAAATACCAGCGAGTTGTTCCCTGATTTGGAAATGTCAATATCAATGCTTCCGCCTGCGGTCAAAACGTCGGAAGCGCTTTTTTGTTCCAGAGGAACATTAAATGACCCGACAATCTTAATGCGGGAGTTTAATTGCAGCGCCGGTGCAAAAGACAGCATGTCGCTCGTTTGATTCATGGAAGAACCCGGAATGTAACCCACATCTATATTGAAATTCTTGCTGATGCCGTTAATAGCGTTCGTCAATTGCTTTAAAACCACGCCGTAGGCAGACGAAGCGTAGTTTCCGCTGGTCATGTTTCCCGCAATAAATCCGCCTGTGAGAACGATTCCCGCTGATTGCTGCAAGCGTTCTTCGTTAGTCGAAAGTTTGGATTTCAAATCTTCTTTTATGGCAGAAGGCGTATCGGCTTCGATGTTGAAAGCCATCTGAGGCTGAGCCAGATTGCCTTTCAGGAGGGCGAGTACTGTAACGTTGGTAGCAGGAACGGTCGGAATGTTCAAATAATCTCCGATGTTGCTTACAACGGCGTCATAACTTGCGGTGATGTCGAGCGTGGCAGTCGTAGGACCGCGTCCGTCCCAAATAATGGAACTTCCGTCTTTGATGGTAAATTTCTTGTTCAGGAAAGTCTGGAAATAATAATAACTGTTTTCTTTGATAGTATATTTTCCGTCCATTGTAATTTTTCCCGCCTCGTTCATGTTAAATTTCAAGTTGTCCGTAATTCCGTGAACTTCAAGCCTATCCTCCGTTTGAGAGTCGATAATAATCCGCACCAAAGATTCTTGGTTTGCCGATAGGGACAAGTTGATGACCAAACCCGTCGGACCTTGCGGCGGCGGCGGGGTGTCGGCGTTGAACTGTTCGGGAATGAATTTGATGAATTTAACGTCAGAAACGACGGTAGTACTGCTGGTATTGATGGTCAGTTCGCTGCCTGCCAGAGCTACAGCCGGTTTTTTGACTTCGGTGCTGATTTCCAAATGCTGTACGGGACCTCCAATGTAGAATTTCCCCTTGGCATAAACCGTCCCGAAGAAAAGGTCATTATCCTTTTCTGTGGTGTGCAGCACCAGCATCTTGTCCGATTCGCATTCAAGGTTCAATCCCCATTCTTTGAAATTGCGGGTAAGAATCATGCCCGAAACGATGCCTTTTGTTTTTGCGCCGGTGTCCATCAGTTCGATGTTGTCAAGAAGAAAAGTTCCGTCGGAAATCTGCAAATCCTGGGGCTGGGTCAGTTGGTAGTCCACGCCTAAATAAATGACCTTGAACCCGACTTTTTCCATGGTCAGAATGCCTTGATATTTAGGTTTGTTGATGTCTCCCGCAATTGTAACTTCGCCCGTGGCGGTACCTCTGAAATTGGAGAAAATGCCTTGCAGGAAAGTTCCAATCGGAGCAATGTTGAACTTGTCTGCGGACAGAGTCAGGTCTATTTGCGGAGATTTTCCCGCTTTGTTCGTAATCGTTCCTTTCGCCAAGAGATTGTTTTTTTCTTGATATGTCAGTTTGCTGTCGATGATGTACCGGTCTTGCTCCAAATCGTAGGAGGCGTTGAGGGCAAGATTGCCCAAAGGCTGATTGTTAAAACTCACGCTGTCAATGGTAATGTCTACGAGCGGACTAAATTCTTTTGAATTTTTGACGACTTTTGCCGTGCCGTTTGCCGTTCCCTTGAAGGTTATGCCTTTCAGAAAGTCTTGGGGAATGATTTGTTCCAGTTTGACATTTAGCATATTCAAATCAAAATCGAAATTGTTTTTGTCATGGAACATTCCCGTCAGGTCGATTTCTGCATTGCCGGAGCGGGCGACGACTTTTTCCAGCGTCAATTTTTGCGTGATGAGATTGTATTTTGCAATGGATTCATCAGGCTTGAAATCGGGGTTGATAGTCCATTTTGCCTGCGTCAGCGCAATGTCGGATGGACGAAAACCGAAAATCAAGTCATTCCCCTCTCGGGTCTGGTACAAATTGACGTTGAATTTGGTCGGATTGTCTTTGCCATAACGGAAAGTTGTGGCGGCAAAGAGCGAATCGTTTTTTTTATAACCGCTTAAATCAATGCCGTCGATTTTCGTATTTCCCGAATAGAAAGAGGCGATCGAGCCGAAAAGCTGACGGTCGGGCGAGGCAGTGTTCAAATACAAATTAGGAGCAATGACTTTGAAATTTTTGTAGTAAATGTATTCCGAAATCAACTGAGCCTGCAACTGGTTGTCGTTTCCGTCGTATTTCCCTGTAATCGTTGTGCCGGAAGATATATTAACGTCGAGCATGAAAAGGTCGAACAGTTTTTCCTGCACATCGAGAACAAAGGTAAACTCCTGATTTTTAAATTCTTTCTTGGGTCTGTAATCTACCAAAAGATTTCCCACGCCGTTTTTGAGCATTTCGGGAACGTCTTTCAACTTGTAATTTCCGTAAATGTTGGCAGAAATCATGTTTTGAGAATAGATGTCAAGTTCGCGATGTCCTTCGACATAACCTGTTTTAATCTGAATATCATCAAAATACGTCGGTTTTTCCTGACTTGTCAAAGTGATTTCCTGCATGTCGATATGTCCGGTCAAATCGTCCCAACTGCTGAATTTCAGATTTGATTTTATTTTTCCCGAGAAAGACATGTCCTGAGTCAATCCGTCAGCGAAATAATTCACATTCAATCGTTTGACTTGAGCCTCAAAATCGGTTGTCATCATTTCTTGAGAAAAATCAAACGTTCCGTCAAAGTCCAGATTGGCATTTGGGTCTTGCGAATGTATCTGACCGTCAAAGAGTTTGTTTCGCAGCGAACCGGCAGCCGTTACGGAAGCTATCGATTTTCCATTGATAACTATCTGATTGATAACGCCGTTAAACGAAGTATTTATATTTTCGGGTTTGAAACCTGAGCCGTCAAAAGTGATATTTCCTGTTACTGCTCCGACCGTCTGCGTATTTGTCAAAGGCGCAAGATTAAAATTATTTGCAATTAAAGTTCCTTTGTATTTCGGCGCAGCCGACGAATAATCCGACAGAGAAGCGTCAGCGGTAATACCACCCAATGCGCTGATTAGAGAGCCTTTAGAAACGATTTGAGATTTCGTAAGGCTGAGGTTTCCTCTATAATTTGCCGTTCCGAATTTGGAAACAATATCGGGAATTTTCTCCGAGATGGACTTCGGAAGCCAAGTTTTCAGCGAAGCGAGAGAGGTTTGTAAATGAGCGTTTTGCGTGTTAATGGAAAATTTTTTTTGACCGCCGTTGCTCACTAAGTCTTTTAAATTCAGCACAGCAGCGGAATAGAAAGTATTGTTCCCTGAAACGACAGGATTTTTCAATGTCAGGTTATTAAGAACACCGTCGGCTGTTCCGCAGAGGTTCATAGCAGCGTTGGAAGTCCAAATCGGAACAAAATAACGAAGGTCACTGCCCGAAATTTTGCTTCCATCCTTCAAATCCAAAGCCCAATGCACGCGGTTGGCGAAATCTTCGAATCCGTTTTTGGCGTCCCGCGTAAAGGTCAGATTTCCCAGCAGCAGAGAGGTGTTTGATTCCAAAGTCAAATCTTTGAAAGACAAATCAGTATTGGAATAATGAAGGCTTCCTGAAAGTTGTTTGAGTTGATATTTTTCATTGCGGCGTTTGCCGTCAAAACTAAACTGAGCCACGTTGGCGGTTACGTCGGAATCGGCGATTTTCAAACTCGGAATCTTCACATTTAAATTTGAAGCGTCAAGCCAAGTCTGTTCTTTTTTCGTAAGATTTTGATTGACAATTGACAACTGTCCGTTTACCAAATCCACTCTGCCGTTCAAATAAAAAGGTCGGGGAGATTTTTCTTTTGACTGAAATTTTTTAGTAAAAATCGTGAAATTGTCCTTTTCTTCGCCTTTGTAAGTGATGACCCGAACGACCGGCTCGGTGAGTTTTAACTCGTCAATCGTGATTTTGTTTGTGTTCCGAATCAGAGAAAGCGTGTTAGTGTAGGCTTTTAATTCCTTGATTTTGATAAATTCGTAGCTGTGATGGTCTTTGGCAGAAAGATTATGAAAAACGACATTTCCCAAATAATCCACCTCAACGCTTTGGAAAGCAATCTGCGTTTTGAACTTATTATTCAGAAAATCAACCGCATAGTGTGCAATTTTTTCTTTCATGTAAGGCGTGTTGAGGACGACCAGCAACGCCAGAAACAGAAAAAGAAACACGTAGGCAGCGTACAAAATTCTTTTGAGAATTTTTTGAAAAAGCGTTAGTTTTTTATTTTTTTTTACATTTGCCGTCATAATATGAAAACACCCATTATTTTAGGAATCGAATCGTCTTGCGATGATACCTCTGCAGCGGTGATATGGGGTCGCAAAGTCCTTTCCAACGCTGTGGCTTCGCAGAAAATCCACGAAAACTATGGCGGCGTTGTGCCCGAACTCGCTTCGCGCGCACATCAGCAAAACATCATTCCTGTGATACATCAAGCCATTCACGAAGCAAATATACGTAAAAATCAAATTGATGCGATAGCTTTTACACGAGGACCCGGATTGCTCGGTTCGCTTTTGGTCGGAGCGAGTTTTGCCAAGTCGCTGTCAATGTCTTTGCAAGTGCCTCTGATTGAGGTTAATCATATGCAAGGACACATCTTGGCTCATCTCATCGAAGATGCCGACAAAGAAGCCGTTTCTTTTCCTTTTCTCTGCCTGACGGTGAGCGGCGGGCATACTCAAATAGTGAAAGTCATCAACGCTTTTGATATGGAAATTTTGGGCGAAACGCTGGACGACGCTGCGGGAGAGGCTTTCGATAAAATCGGAAAACTTCTTGGACTGAATTATCCTGCGGGACATTTGATTGACAAACTTGCCAAAAGCGGTGATGAAAACCGCTTTGCGTTTGCACAGCCGAAATTGGACGGACTGAAATTTTCGTTCAGCGGAATCAAGACTTCGGTTTTGTATTTTTTGCAGAAAGAAATCCAAAAAAATCCTGATTTTGTGCAAGAAAACCTGAATGATTTGTGCGCTTCGGTGCAGAAAACGATTGTAAATGCGCTGATGGTGAAGTTAAAATCTGCCATTGAACAGACGAAAATCAAAAATGTAGCGATTGCAGGCGGTGTTTCCGCCAATTCAAAACTGCGGGAAAAAATCAAGGAGTTAGAAGTTGCGCATGGCTGTAAAACGTTTATTCCCAGATTTGAATATACTACGGACAATGCTGCCATGATTGCAATTGTCGGAAGCCTAAAATACGAAAAAGGAGAATTTGCCGACCTCAAAACCGTTGTTTCGGCGAGGTATGGGATTTGAAATTCAAACGAGAATTATTTCTATTCTTTTCGCAAAACAGTTCGAACGAAGTTTTACCAATAAAAAAACAGTTCTTTAGAATTGTTTTTTAGGCATTGCTAATTAAATATATATTTGTATCTTTGCGGAAAAAAGAGATGAATTGTCCTAAGTGTAACAGTGAAAAGAAAGTAAAATCAGGCACGATTAAAGGCTTTCAACGCTATAAATGCAAAGAATGTGGTTGTAATTTCACAGTTGAAATTAAGTCTACGGCAAAATCCAAAGAAATAAAGAAACACGCTCTTCACTTATATTTAGAAGGGTTGGGATTC
>JAITOO010000058.1 GCA_031289875.1 Flavobacteriaceae bacterium | reverse complement strand
GAGGGGAATTAAAATATTGTCCCATCAGGACATTTAGGTATATAATCCGATATTCATATACAAAATTACTCCACTTCAACCCACAAAAAATGATTGAAGAGAGAAAAAAATATTTTTCCCATTCTTTTTTTCTTACATTTGAGAAAATTTACAGTCATGAAAAAATCGCCTGTTTTTGTTATAGTTGTGCTGTTAAGTATCTTTATTACAAGCTGTTCCCTGTTAGAAGAAACCGTTTTCAACAAGGACGGAAGCATCAATTATTCTTTCACGCTTGATTCGAGCAGCCTTATGGGAATGATGCCCGATTCTGTTTCTAATGGAAAAGACAGCCCAAGATTTCTGAGAGATACGGTTATTTCTTTTGCCGACATCATCGAAGAACTCAAGGACAGCATTGCCGCGCTTCCGCCTGCGGAGCAGGAAAAATTTGAAGCAATGAAGCCGTTCAATATAAAAAGTCATTTCGACCAAGAAAAAAAAGAATTTTTCCTCCAAATGTTCGGCAAGTTTGATAATGTATCTGCCTTGAACAAAGCAATTTCCAACCTTGAAACCGTGCGGAAAAATCTCTCGAAAGAAAAAGACAAAAAACTGTCGTTATCCCCAACAGAAAGTGGGTACGAAAGTCTTACCCATTCTTTGAGCAAAGCCCAAATCAAGTGGGACGGAAAATTTTTAAAAAAAACTATTGTTCCTGCCAATTACGACAGTCCGGAAATCGACAAAGACAGCCTGCAAACAGACATTTGGCTTTTCAGTGGAGGATTTAAATCCGTTTACAAATTCCCAAAAAAAGTCAAAAGCGTAAGCGGCTCAACGGCGCTGCTCTCGCAGGACGGAAAAACCGTAATCGTGAATTACGATTTGCAGGAATACCTGACTTATCCCGAAAAAGCAAATATCGAAATTGAATTAGAAGACGAATGAATCAACAACAAACGAAAATACAATGCCCTAACTGCGGTGTGGAAATCAATGTCAATGATATTCTGAAACATCAGATTGAAGAACTTACCCGGCGCGAATATCAGGAAAAATTCACGGTTTTGCAAAATGAAATTCAGGCGAAAAACGCCCAATTAGAGAAAGAAAAACAGAATTTTGAAGCCAGAAAAAAAGAAGAAAACCGTCTTTTTCAAGAACGTTTGGAAAAAGCGCGGAAAGAGCAGTCGGCAGAAATCAAAATGCTGGTACAAAAGCAGGTGGAAGAAGAAAACAAGGAGCGCATCTTTCTGTATGAAAAAGAATTAGCAGAAAAATCCGAGAAGTTGCAGGAACTGAACAAATTGCAGGCGGCGATTTCCAAGCTCAATCGAGAAAAGGACGAGATGCGCGCTCAAATCGAAGCGGAAACGCAGAAAAAACTCAACGAGGAAATTGCACAGGAACGCGAAAAAATACGAAAACAGGAAGATGAACGCAATGAGCTGAAAATTAAAGAATTACAAAAACAATTAGAAGTGCAAAAACATCTGACGGAAGAGATGAAACGCAAACAGGAACAAGGCTCAACGCAACTGCAAGGAGAAGTTCAGGAACTGGCGATAGAAGAAACCCTAAAAGAAACTTTTCTTTTTGATGAAATTTTGGAAGTGCCCAAAGGAATTAACGGGGCAGACGTAGTCCATAAAGTCAGAAACAAATTTGGCAAAGCCTCCGGAATCATTTTGTATGAAAGCAAACGCACAAAAAATTTTGGCAGCGACTGGATTAGCAAATTAAAGTCCGATGCCATTCCGGCAAAGGCAGACGTTTGCATTCTCGTTACAGAGGCAATGCCTGAAAACATAAAAAAAATCGGGCTGATTGACAATGTCTGGGTTTGTTCTTTCACTGAATTTAAGTGGCTCGCTATGGTAATTCGTGAAAATTTGATTAAAATCAACGAAGCCTACTCTTCGCAGACAAACAAAGGAGAGAAAATGGAAATGCTTTATAATTATTTGACAAGCAACGAGTTTTCGTTACAAATGGGCGCAATAATTGAAGGATTTGCCGAATTGCAAAACGGCTATATTCAAGAACGGAATGCTATGGAAAAGATCTGGAAAAAAAGAGAAAAACAACTTGAAAAAGTCTTGCTGAATACCAATCATTTCGTTGGGGCGATTCAGGGTATTGCAGGAAATTCCATTACAATAAAACAAATAGGCTCTGATAGCGACATATTGGCATTGGGCGAATAAATCGTGCGGAAACCTGACACAGACAGAAAATAAAAATTTCGGGAGTTGAATTAATAGAACTCCGTTTTTTGAATTTTCGGTATCGTTAAAATGGTATGAATTTCAAGTATTTTAGCGAGTTAAATCATTGATACTCAGCATTGATTTTATTTAACAATACCAAAATTTCTACGAACCAAATCCTCGAATAATGACGAATTACAATCAGAATCCGAAAAACGCAATTTATTGTTCGTAGTGTAGTAATTTTAGCCTATTTGAAAAACTATTCTTTGACTGTACCGTTTACCGACGATTTTACAACTTCGGTAACAGCCTTGCCTTTGAACATGCTTTTCATTGAGTTTTTCAAACTTATGTCCAATTCGTTCGCTTCAAAATTCGACATAATAATATTGTCCGTTACCTCATAAATTTTAGAACTTGTTCCATAAATAGCCGGAAAAATGAGGTTGGTCAGGTAACCCAACACGTTTCCATGCAAAAAACGAACAATAAAACTTGGAATGTAATCAGTAATGCTGATGTTGTCGTTGAGTGTGCCGTCGTTTGAGGTCAGTGAAATCACTATTCCATTGTACGCATTCTGTCGAATTTTTATCTCGCCGATTTTTTTACCGGCTGTAAACATAGGCATCGAACCGCCTGCGTTAGACGCTACAATTTCATAGTCTTTTGGAAGTTTTTCTTTGAATACAGCTTCTACTGCTTCGAATGATGGATAACCACCGGGTACTTGGTATATTTTCATAATAATTTTTTTAATTTTGATGATAAAATAATTGAAATTAACAACCCCGCAAAAATAATAATTTGTTGTTTTCAAAACAAATTATTTATTTATTTTTTTATCTAATGTTGCATTTGTTAGTTGAAATTGCCTGATTTAAAACTCTTACTCTCTGTAATATACCCTCTTCACTCTCGGCGCAATTGACGTAAGTATTTCATACGGAATGGTTTGGCACCATTCGGCGTATCTTTTTAAACTTGGACTTTCACCTAAAACAATCACCCTATCGCCCTCCTTACACGGAATACCTGTAACGTCTATCATCATCATATCCATGCAGATAGTGCCGATAATCGGAGCGTTTTGTCCGTGCAGTTTCACGTAACCTTTGCCATAACCTGCCATACGCCGAATGCCGTCCGCATAGCCGATAGGCAGCGTGGCGATGACAGACTCCCTGTCAGCCTTGAATCGCCGTCCGTAACTTACAGTCTCTCCTTGTTTTAGGTGGTGAATGTTGGAAATGACGGTTTTCAGCGTTACCACGTTTTCTAATTTTTTCATCGTTTTTTCATCGTCAATATAGCCGTACATTCCAATTCCGATACGCACTGCATCAAACTGATATTCAGGATAATTAACGATTCCCGTTGTGTTGGCAAGATGAAGCATCGGGCGGTAGCCGAGAATTTCCGTCAAAATTTGATGAGAAGCCAAGAGCCTTTGTGCCTGCAAGTGCGTAAAGTCCTCCTGTTCAATATCATCGGAAACGGCAAAATGACTGAACACAGACTTGACTTCCACAAACGGATTGTCTTTCAGCAGTCCTGCCAATAACTGAACTTCTTCGGGTTGGAAACCCAGACGGTGCATTCCCGTATCTATCTTGATATGAATAGGATACTTCTTTGAAACGGATTTTTCTTTCAGTTTTTTAATAAACTTTTCCAGCACGCGGAAACTGTAAATTTCGGGTTCTAAGTTGTTGTCAATCACCATGTCATAACTGCTCACTTCGGGATTCATCACCATAATTGGCAGGAAAATTCCTCTTTCTCGAAGATAGGCTCCCTCATCGGCATATGCAACCGACAGATAATCAATATGATAATACTGCAAAACTTCCGCCACTTCAAAACTTCCCGTGCCGTAAGACGAAGCTTTTACCATTGCAATAACTTGTGTTTCAGGCTTCAACAGGCTTTTAAAATAATAGATATTCATCATCAGCGAATGCAGATTGACTTCCATAATCGTGTCATGGGTTTGCGTTTCCAACTGTGCCGCAACGGTTTCCAACTGATATTTCCGCGCACCCTTCAATAAAACGGCAGTGTCTTTTAAACCGTAATTTTCTAAAAAGCCGATAATTTCTTCTGTTGTCGAATAAGCTCTGACCTCTCCGCTGAAAAGATTTTTATGCTTTTCCAAACTTTCGCCGACTAAGAAAACAGAATCCAGCGGAAAAGAATTTACCAAACTTGAAACTTGCTTATATAACTCTTTTTCAGGAATATGACTTTGAAGAATATCGGAAAGAATGAGGACTTTTTTCGGTTTGTTTTGCTGAAAAAGAAAATTCAGCGCAATTTCCAGCGATTTATAGTCAGAATTAAAAGAATCATTGATAATCAGAGAGTTGCTTAGTCCCTTAATCAATTCTAACCTCATCGAAACGGACTGCAACTGCAAAAAACGTTCCCGTATGAAATCAATGTCAAAACCCAGTTCATACAACACAGCGATTAGGCATAAAATATTCTGCACGGAAGCCTCGTCCGAGAACGGAATCGTAAACAGATTTTCCTGCCCGAAAACAGAAACCACCAGCGTGGTTTGGTTTCCCAATACAGATTTGTCAATCAAGCAAATGTCCGCATTTTTCTTTCCGAAAGAAATGAGTTTTTTCTCCGAATATTTTCTCCGAATTTGCTGCTCAACTTCCTTTTTTTCATTATTATAGATAATCGTGTCTGAATGTTTGAATAAAATAATTTTCTCTGCGATATGCTCGGTGCGGCTCTCAAAATACTCGGAATGAGTCGCTGCGACATTGGTCAGCACGCCGATATTCGGGTGAAAAATTTCTTCCAGTTTTGCCATTTCCTGTGGGTGCGAAATCCCGACTTCAAAAATTCCGAGATTGTTTTTCTTCGATGCTTGCAAAATGGACAAAGGAAGACCAATCTGCGAATTGTAGCTTTTTGGGCTGCGCACGATGTCTAACTTGTCCCAAATGCACTGATAGAGCCATTCCTTGACAATTGTTTTGCCGTTGCTCCCTGTGATTCCAACTGTAGGAAAATGATATTGCGACAGATGATGCGCTGCCCATTTCTGCAAGGCAGACACAGGATTTTCGACCAAAAGATAGACGGCATCTTCGTGCGGAACATCAATGTGCGAGCAGACAAAAATCCGAATAGATTTTTTATAGGCTTCTTCCATGTATAAATGCCCATCGTGTATTGCATTGATAGCGAAAAAGATACCGTTTTTCGGTGCGATGATGCTTCGGCTGTCGAAGAAAATTTCGTCAATATTTTTATGTACGTCTCCTATAATCTCGGCATTGATGATTTTCGCTAATTTTATTGCGGAATGGGTCATTTTTCAATAGAATTTTGTTTGTTTTCAGCAGAATTTTCGTTTTCTTGGTCACTTTTCAAAGTTTTCCAAAATTCGGCACGGCTCAACGGTTCATAACTATCTTTCTCGCCTAATTCGACCAAATTTTTTCCCGAAGAAAAACGGTGGGAATAGTTAGCTAAGTTCCCTGTTTTCACACAGATAGCATGAACTTTGGTGAGGTATTCGGCGGTTGCCATGAGAAAGGGCATAGCTCCGAAAGGGCGACCGAGATAGTCCATATCCAAGCCTGCGACAATCACCCTTTTTCCCTGATTGGCAAGCAGATTGCAGACTTCCACAATGCTCTCGTTGAAAAATTGAGCTTCGTCGATGCCGACTACATCGCAGTCGGCGGCGAGCAGAGGAATTTCCAGCGGACTTTCAACCGGAGTGCCGGCAATGGAATTTTCGTCGTGCGAGACGACTTTCATTTCGTCGTAGCGCTTGTCAATAAGCGGTTTGAAAATTTCTACTTTCTGCATGGCAAACCGTGCCCGATTGAGTCTGCGGATAAGTTCTTCGGTTTTTCCGGAAAACATGGAACCACAAATCACCTCAATCCAACCGCTTTGTTTTGTATAATTTATTGTATTTTCAAGAAACATTTGTAAATTCGAAGTTTAAAAAATACTTTTACAAAAGTAAAGATAAATGACCTATTAAAAAAAAGAAATATGGAGATAAATGAACAATTCCAAAAGGAAGTTTTTGAGGATTTCAAATTGTTAATCAATGATTTGAGCAAGATTCGAAATTTTTCAGGACTTCTGGTTCATCAACAGAAAATTCAAAATATGTATGAAAAATACATTTTTCTTAAACAGATGAACACTTTCAAATATCAGCAAGTCATTCACAGAGAAATAGTTGAACAGGCAGAAATTCCGGAAAAAGATTTTATTCCTGAAATACAACCTGAAATTTCTCAGCCCGAACCTGAAACTCCGCCGATTCTCGAAGAAGAGGAAGAAAAGGTTGATGTTGAAGCGGAAAATGCTGAAGATTCGGAAATTCCGGAAAAAGATTTTGTTCCTGAAATACAACCTGAAATCTCTCAGTCCGAGCTTGAAACTCCGCCGATTCTCGAAGAAGAAGAAAAGGTTAATGTTGAAACGGAAAATGTTGAATCAGAAGAGGTTGGTCAGCCTCATTTTTCCATAGATGCAGAAAAAATCGAGTTTGAAAAAGAAAAACTGAATTTATCGCCTGTTCAACCGGATCTCAACGATTCCATCGACTTCATCAGCCGTTTGTTCAAAGGAAAAAAATCTGTTATGGACGAAGAATTGGAAAAACTGAACGAAACCCAAAATCTCGCCGAAGCCCGTGCGTGGACGGAAGAAATGTTTCACAAGTACCAATGGAAAGGCAGGGAAGAATACGTGGAACGTTTGTCAGGCTTGATTTTGAAACGATTTGAATAAATGAGCGGAAAATTATTTTTAGTCCCGACGCCGATAGGCAATATGGAAGATGTAACGCTACGGTCGCTCCGAGTGTTGCGGGAAGCCGATTTGATTTTGGCGGAAGACACCCGCACTTCGGGAAAACTGCTGAAACATTATGATATTCAAACGCCTAAGCAGTCTTATCACCAACACAACGAGCATCAAAAAACAGAGTTATACGCACAGCAAATCAGTGATGGAAAGACGATTGCTCTCATCACCGATGCAGGAACTCCGGGAATTTCCGACCCCGGATATATGCTCGCAAAAGCCTGTATAGAAAAACATCTCGACGTTGAGTGCCTGCCCGGTGCAACGGCATTTGTGCCTGCGCTGGTAATTTCAGGGTTGCCGCCGCACGAATTTTTATTCGTCGGATTCCTTCCTCAAAAAAAAGGTCGTCAAACTAAATTAAAAGAATTGTCAAAAGAAAAAAGAACCGTAATTTTGTACGAAAGTCCGCACAAAATTCTTTCGACTTTGGAACAAATCGTAGAAATTTTTGGTACGGAACGGAAAATAAGCCTGAGCAGAGAACTCTCAAAAATGTATGAAGAAACGTTGAGAGGGACGGTCGGAGAAGTGCTTCAACAATGCAAAGAACGCCCGGTGAAAGGAGAAATTGTTTTATTAATAGAAGAAAATAAAAATTTATTATGATATCCAATCGATGTAAATATGCGCTTAAATCCTTGATTTACATTGCCAAGCAAGACAAGGAGAAAAACGTGCTGTCGTCAGAAATATCAAAAGAAGAGGGCATTCCGAAAAAATTTTTGGAAAACATTCTGCGTGATTTGAAAAATGCTCAATTTCTGACCAGCAAGCGTGGCGCAAAAGGAGGCTACCGCTTGAACAAAAATCCCGAAAAAGTTACGCTGATTGAAATAATCCGCCTGATGGATGGACCTATTGCGCTGCTTCCATGCGTTTCTATCATGTATCACCAGACGTGCGACACTTGTCTGTCTGAGGAAGGCTGCACAATCCGCGATGTTTTTGTAGAGGTAAGAGACGCAACCTTAGCGGTTTATCAAAAAACTACGTTGGCGGCATTGGTGAAAAGAGAAAAATAGTTATATTTGCACGGAAAAAAAATCGGGGCTGTAGCTCAGTTGGCTAGAGTGTTAGACTGGCAGTCTAAAGGTCGGGGGTTCGAGACCCCTCAGCTCCACTTGACAGCAGCAAAATCTTTGCTGAAATGACAATTCTGAATAGTTCTTATGAATGCAAAAAAATAATTGGATTTATCCAAATAACGGATCAATCTCTTTGGGAACGGCTGAACTGCCTATAATTTTCACTAAACCGGATTTCCTGTTTCGCTTTTCTATCGCTTGGATACTGATAACTCCGCTTTTCTACTTCTTCTTTCTGACAAACATAGCGCATGAAGACACGCCGAATCACCAATCTACAAAACAACAGCTTGACTATCAGTCTATTCAATATTTTTTCAGCGGGTAGCTTGACTGAGTTGAAATTCAGTTAAGCAAACTTAAACCGTCATAATTTCTTTGTCTTTTTTGGCAAGATATTCTTCTGTGCGTTTTACGTAATTGTCTGTCAGCGTTTGGATTTGTTCTTCGCCGTCTTTTTTTTCATCATCGGAAATATCTGATTTTTTGATTTCCGCATTGGCTTCCTGACGCGATTTGCGGATACCGACTTTGGCGTTTTCCGCTTCTGCTTTTGCCTGTTTGGTCAGTTCAACACGCCGTTCTTCTGTCAGTTGCGGAATGTGAATAATGATGGTTTCGCCATTGTTGTTGGGCGTGAAGCCCATATTTGCCTGAAAAATAGCTTTTTCAACAGCGCTTAGCGTAGATTTCTCCCAAGGCTGAATGCTGAGTGTCATTCCGTCCGGAACAGAGATGTTCGCTACCTGCGAAAGCGGGGTCGGCGAGCCATAATATTCTACCATAATGGATTGCAGCATGGCAGGATTGGCGCGTCCTGCGCGGATTTTGTTAAAGGCGATTTCCAAGTGTTTCAGGGAAGCCTCCATGCTGTCTTTCGTCGATTCTATGATAAATTCTAATTCTTCCATTTTGTTACAAATGATTTATGCAAAGATATTTATAATGTGCTAATATGCCAATATTTTAATAATTTAATTTTTTGTCAATTTTTTACCCATTCATAAACACAACATTACCGGTACATCGACACATCAATCATATTTTCACCAATGTTCCGATTTCTTCGCCTTCGATGATTTTTTTCAGATTTCCTGCTTTGTTCATGTCGAAAACGATAATCGGCAGTTTGTTTTCCTGACTGAGCGTGAAGGCGGTCATGTCCATCACTTTCAATCCTTTCTCATAAACTTCGTCGAAAGAAAGGCTGTTGAACTTCACGGCGGTTTCATCTTTTTCAGGGTCGGCGTTGTAGATTCCGTCCACGCGAGTGCCTTTCAGGATTACTTCCGCATTGATTTCAATCGCCCGAAGCGTTGCCGCTGTATCGGTGGTGAAGTAGGGATTTCCCGTTCCTGCGCCGAAAATCACAACGCGACCTTTTTCCAGATGGCGTTCGGCTCTGCGTTTGATAAACGGCTCTGCGACCTGCTCCATGCGGATTGCGGTTTGCAGGCGGGTATGCACTCCAATTTTTTCCAGTGCGCTTTGTAACGCCATGCTGTTGATAATGGTGGCGAGCATCCCCATATAGTCGCCCTGCACGCGGTCGATGCCGGTGGCTGCGCCTGAAATGCCGCGGAAAATATTTCCACCGCCGATGACGATAGCGATTTCTGCGCCCATTTCTGCCACAGTTTTGATTTCCTGAGCATAGTTTTGAAGCACCTCAGGGTTTATGCCGTATTGCTGTGCGCCCATGAGGGCTTCTCCGCTGAGTTTTAATAATATTCTTTTGTATTTCATTGAGTGTATTGTTTTTTAGAGTTATTTTTTAAGGTAGTTTGAAAGTTACGGGTAATCGACAATAAAAAGAAGGAAATTTTCTCTTTATAATAATTAAAATAGGCAAAATGTCCTGCAATTCCTGTTGCAGGGTCTGTTGTGGAATTTCCTTTTCGGTAACTTCCACTATCAAAAACATCAACCACATTCCAAACCTTTTGGGTCTCGTCAAAACTGTAAGTTCGAGTGTAAAACACACTGTCTTTGTTAGTCGTAATTTGGTCGTTCCTGTTGAAATACAGCGTTTTTTCCTGAGAAAATACAGCGGAAAAAACCAATAAATTCCACAGAATAACTGTCTTTTTCATATCCGGTAATTTGTTTTCGACAAAGATACTGTTTTCTCCAAAAAAAATCACGTTTCGAGCTGAGCAGGCAGAAAATATTAAATATCGGATTATATAGTCAATATCCCGCAGGGAAAAACAGATTAAACAAACTATCTGATATTCATTACATTAAAAATCAAGAAAAATAATTTTGCTTTCAAAAAAGCAGCCGAATAGCCCGCTGTTAAACTTCTGTTGATAGTTTCAAAAGTCTTATCTTTGAAATTTAAAAACAAAAACCGATGACCACACAAAACAGCGATAAAAAACTCTTCCTTTTAGATGCTTATGCTTTGATTTTCAGAGCGTATTATGCTTTCATCAAAAATCCGAGAATCAATTCCAAAGGATTGAATACTTCTGCCGTTTTTGGATTTGCAAACACCCTTTTCGACTTGATGAGGCGGGAAAAACCCACACATCTGGCGGTAGTTTTTGATGTCGGGCAGACTTTCCGCCATGAAGAATACAAGGAATACAAAGCCAACCGCGAGGAAACGCCCGAAGCGATACGTATTGCCGTGCCGTACATACAGCAGCTTTTGGGCGCATTGAAAATTCCGTGCATGTGGAAAGAAGGCTACGAGGCAGACGATGTCATCGGAACGCTGGCAAAAAAAGCGGAAAAAGAAGGCTACCTTACCTACATGATGACCTCTGACAAAGACTACGCACAATTAGTTTCAGAGAATATTTTTGTTTACAAACCCTCGTCTCGCGGGAATGATGTTGAAATTTGGGACATCGACAAAGTCAAAGAAAAATTTGAGGTAGAAAAACCTTTACAGGTCATTGATTTGCTTGGAATGATGGGCGACAGCTCCGACAATATTCCCGGACTGCCGGGAGTGGGCGAAAAGACGGCAAAACAATTTATCAAAGACTACGGAAGCATGGAAAATCTGTTTGCCCACGCCTCCGAATTAAAGGGAAAATTGAAAGAAAAAGTTGAGGAAAATCAGGAATTGGGCTTGCTTTCCAAAAAATTGGCAACTATCGAAATCAATGTTCCGATGGAGTTTGATTATGAGGACTTTACCATTGATAAACCCGACATGGAAGAGGTCGTTAAAATATTTGAAGAATTGGAATTTCGGAATATGATTCTCAATCTCCAAAAAACGTATCATGTTATTTCTGAGAATGATGGCGCTCCCGAACCTGTCTCGACAAAAGTTTCTTCCCCAAATCCGCAGGGAAAACAGATTTCCCTTTTCGACACGATGGAAACCGAAGTTGAAACGGCAGAAAATTCGCATTGGAAAACGATTGAAAACACCGACCATTTTTATCAGTTGGCAGAGTCTGAAATGGCGGTTAAATTATGGGTTGATAAACTATTAAAGCAAAAAATAGTCTGCTTTGATACCGAAACCACTTCGACCAATTCCCTGATTGCAGAGCTTGTCGGCATTTCTTTTTCCTATGAAAAAGGAAAAGGTTTTTATATTCCTCTCTTTGTGGAAGATATGCAAAAAACCGCCGAATTTTTGGAACTGCTTAGACCTTTTTTTGAAGACAAAAACATTCTAAAAGTCGGGCAGAACTTGAAATATGACTGTAAGGTGCTGAGACGGTATAACATAGAAGTCGAAGGAACGCTTTTTGACACCATGATTGCTCATTACCTCATCAATCCCGACGGTCGCCACAACATGGATTTGCTGGCGGAAACGGTGCTGGGCTACAAGCCTGTTTCCATCGAATCTCTCATTGGGAAAAAAGGAAAAAATCAAAAGTTATTTTCGACCGTCCCTTTGGAAGAACAAAAAGAGTATTCCGTTGAAGATGCGGATATTACGCTCCAACTTAAAGAAAAATTAGAGCCGCAGTTAGCCAAAGACAATTCAAAAAAACTTTTCGATGAAATTGAAATGCCGTTGATGAGAGTTTTGGCAGATATGGAATGGCAGGGTATTAATCTGGACATCAGGGTTTTAAAGGAAATGTCGATAGAACTTGACAAAGACCTTATCCGTTTGGAAAAGGAAATTTACTCTTTGGCGGGAGGAGAATTTAACATCAACTCACCCAAACAGTTAGGCGATATTATTTTTGACAAACTCAAACTCGGCGACAAACCTAAAAAGACCAAAACCGGTCAGTACGCCACAGGCGAAGACATTTTGCAGAAACTGGCTCACAAACACCAAATTATTGCCAAACTGTTGGAATACCGGCAATTGCAAAAACTCAAATCCACTTACGTCGATGCCCTTCCTGACGAGGTCAATCCCGCTACGGAGCGGGTTCACACGACTTTTGCGCAAACGGTTGCAGCAACAGGTCGGCTGGCTTCCAACAACCCTAATTTGCAGAACATTCCCATCCGTACCCTGCGCGGACAGGAAGTTCGTAAGGCGTTCATTTCCAGAGATAAACATCACAAAATCATCTCGGCGGATTATTCTCAAATTGAACTGCGCATTATTGCCGCCATGAGCCAAGACCCCGCCATGATTGCTTCTTTCAACAAGGGTGAAGATTTTCACAAATCGACTGCTGCAAAGGTTTTCAAGGTACCGATGGAGCAGGTTACCCGCGAACAGCGGTCGCACGCCAAAACGGTTAATTTTGGAATTATTTACGGCGTTTCCGCTTTCGGGCTGAGTGACCAGACAGGACTTTCCCGCTCCGAATCCAAAGATTTGATTGACGCTTATTACGAAACCTATCCTGTTCTTAAACAATACATTGCAGAGCAGGTGCAGGTTGCCCGTAAAAACGGATATGTAGAAACTCTGCTCGGCAGGCGAAGGTATCTTCCTGATATTCATTCAAATAATGCGGTCGTGCGTTCTCATGCAGAACGGAACGCTGTGAATGCGCCTATACAGGGAACAGCAGCGGATATTATCAAAATCGCTATGATACATATTTTCAATCAGTTAAAAAATGGCGGATTGCAGACCAAATTACTTTTGCAGGTACACGACGAACTGGTTTTTGACACTCCTGACGAAGAAATTCAGGAAGTTTCCGTTTTGATTAAAAATATTATGGAAAACGCTGTGAAAATCCATGTTCCGCTGGTGGTGGATATTGGTGTAGGTCAGGATTGGCTGGAGGCGCATTAGATTTTATATTAATTTTTTGAATTAGACGCCTGATCAAGGTTTTATAAATATTTGATTGTCTGCGATTTGAATAAATTATTTTGTTTTTGAGACAAGGGGGCTTGCCCCCTTGTTGGGTTATTTATTTTTTGTTAACCCGTAGTGCATTATAGAAAAAATTGTGCAAACCACAAAAAAATGGTATATTGTATTGGTTATCAATCGAATACATTTATGCACAACTTTCATGCAAGTTACGAATTAATTTTGAAAGAGTTAAGAACTCTTTCAAAGGAAGAAAATTTTTATTTCAAACCA
>JAITOO010000032.1 GCA_031289875.1 Flavobacteriaceae bacterium | reverse complement strand
TTGAAACGGCTAAACAGAAATCCATTATAAACGAAGCGGTAACTTTCTTGAAAGAGAACCCTAATACTAATGCGAAAGTTGTAGGCTATGCCGACAAAGGAACAGGTACAGTAACAATTAATAACGAACTTTCAAGAAAACGCGCCAGCAAAGTAATTGACCAATTGATTAAAGGAGGAATTGCCAAAGATCGTATTCATTCTTATTGGAGAGGCGACGATGCACCACAACCGTATGCCGAAAACGAAAAGAACCGCGTAGCAATCATCACGATTCTAAACGAAGACAAATAAAAAGTAATAAAAAATTCACTTTATAAAAACGAAAGAGTTTCATTTTTGGAACTCTTTTTTTTGTTTTTCGTTACAAATAAGGACTAAATTATTGTTATAATTAATGCAAAAATATTTTTCATTTAAAAAATTAAAAATCCGGCGCATTTTTTTTCATCTGCAAAAAACTTAATTTTAACTAAATATTAATACAAAAATTCATTGGAAATGGTGAAATTTGTGCTTTAATTCTTTTTAGAAAAATGGATTATACTTCAACCTCAGAAGACATTAAGCTGATTGTAGAAAAAGTAAAGGAAGAAAGTCAGTATTTCGACTTGCTAACCCGTGAAATCAATCAGATTATCATCGGGCAAAAATATATGGTAAACCGCTTACTGATAGGGCTTTTAAGCAGCGGACATGTCTTGCTGGAAGGCGTTCCGGGATTGGCAAAAACGCTGGCTATCAAAACATTGGCAGACGCTTTGGACGGCGTATTTTCAAGAATACAGTTCACGCCCGACCTGCTCCCCGCCGATGTCGTCGGAACGCTGATTTACAACATCAAAGACAATGATTTTTCTGTTAAAAAAGGACCTGTTTTCGCCAATTTTGTCCTTGCAGATGAAATCAACCGCGCACCCGCCAAAGTCCAGTCTGCCCTGCTCGAAGCCATGCAGGAAAAACAGGTAACTATCGGCGACGAAACTTTCCGTTTACAAGAGCCTTTTCTCGTTCTGGCAACACAAAATCCCATCGAACAGGAAGGTACATATCCGCTTCCCGAAGCGCAAATTGACCGTTTCATGCTGAAATGCGTCATCACTTATCCGGAAATGGAAAGCGAACGGAGCATTTTGAGGCAGAACATTTCCAACGAAAAAACGACGGCAAAAAAAATCGTTTCTTTGGACAAGATTCTCTGTGCGAAAAAATTAGTTCGTGAAATTTATATGGACGAAAAAATTGAAAACTATATTTTGGATATCGTTTTTGCCACGCGTTTTCCTGAAAAATACAACCTCGCTCACCTGAAACCGTACATTGCTTTCGGTTCTTCGCCGAGAGGCAGCATCAACCTCGCTTTGGCGGCGAAGGCTCACGCTTTTCTCAATCAGCGCGGTTTTGTAATTCCCGAAGATGTGAAAGCCGTTGTGAGAGATGTTTTGCGCCATCGCATCGGCATAACTTACGAAGCTGAAGCGGAAACCATCACATCCGAAGATATTATCAATCAGATTTTGAATACGGTAACTGCGCCGTAAGTTAAAATATAAATCAGTCCATTAACGTTAAAAAATCTTCCAATCCTTTGACAGAGAAAGAACTCATAAAAAAAGTCAGATTTATAGAACTGAAATCAAAGAAAAAGACCAATTCTTTGTTTCTGGGAGAATATCATACTTCTTTCAAAGGCATCGGAATGACCTTTTCGGAAGTCCGCCAATATCAGTTCGGCGACGATGTCCGCAAGATTGACTGGAACAAAACCGCCCGTTTTCATGAGCCTTTTGTCAAAGTTTTTGAGGAAGAACGAGAAATGATTTCCATGCTTTTGGTGGACATCAGCGCATCAATGAATTTCGGAACGAAAAAACAGTTTAAAAATGAACTGGTTGCGGAAATTTGTGCTACGCTGGCTTTCTCAGCGATTAAAAACAACGACAAAGTCGGACTGGTGCTGTATTCCGACAGAATTGACAAATTTATTCCTCCGAAAAAAGGAAATTCTCAGGTTTTGACAATTATCCGCACCCTTTTGAGCGCAGAACCGAAACCGTCGGAAACCGATATGAACGTGGTTTTGGACTTTTTATTGAAGACCGTCAAGCGGAAATCCGCCATTTTTTTGATTTCCGATTTTGACGTGAACAATTTTGAACGTTCGCTCGGAATTGTAGCTAAAAAACACAATATCACAGGAATACGCATTTACGACGAGAAAGAACGCACTTTTCCCGACATCGGGCTGGCATATTTACAGGACTTGGAAACGGGCAAAACGCAGTGGGTGAATACTTCGTCTGAAAATGTGCAGAAAAAATATACGGAATATTACCGACAGCTGGAAATCCTTACGGAGAACGCTTTTGTGAAAAACGGAGCAGGATTTCTCAACATTTCGACAGCAGACGACTATGTGAAAACGTTATTCAATTATTTCAAAGCACATTGAAAATGAAACGCAGTTTGTCCATATTATTTATTCTAATCTTCTCATTTTTAGCATTTTCACAAGTAAAATCTACAATATCAACCCTCAGAATCCGTTACGGAGAGCCTGTCGTCCTGCGGTTGGAAGTCGAGGCAAAAAAATCCGACAAAGTTGTTCTGCCTGCATTGAAAGATACTTTGTCCTTTCATTTAGAAATTTTAAACCGTAAAATTGATACCTTAAAAAGATCAAATTCAAATACTTACATTGACAGCATTTCGTTTTCGGGATATGATGAGGGAAATTTTACCGTTCCGCCTCTGAATGTGCAAATTAATTCGCAAAATTTTGCCACCTCGAAATACCGCCTCACCATCGATTCAATGATTGTAGATACGTTGAAACAGCCTTTGTACGACATCAAACCGATTATTTCTGAGCCGAAAACATGGCTGGATTTTTTTAAGCAGTATTGGGTTCACCTGCTCGTAGCTTTGGTTATCTTGTTAGTTATCATAGCATTATCTATTTTGTATTATTTAGAAAGAAAAAAGAAAAAATCCGGAAAAATTATTTCTACAAATCCTGATGGGGTTGCTTTAAAAAAAATATCTAAATTAGAGAAAACCAGCTATTTGGAGAAAGGTTTGAGCAAAAAATATTACACGGAACTCGTTTCCATTCTCAAAGAATATATGGAAAACCGTTGGAAATTTCCTGCAACCAAGCTCTTTTCCGATGATTTGACCGATTATATGAACGAACACGGCTGGATTAACGACAAGGAAATAAGCAAATTGCAGACCCTTTTCCATGCTGCTGATTTGGCGAAATTTGCCAAGTCGAGACCGAGTGTTGAAGACAGCAAAATGCACACTCAATTGGCAAAAAATTTTATCAACGAAACCAAAAAAGAATTTTATAACCTGAGAGAGTATGATTAACAGCAACATGGAATTTGGACACCCTTGGTTTTTGGCATTACTGCTGATAATTCCGATTTTCATTTTCCTGAAATTAAGGAAGAAACGGAAACCAAAGACAATTGCTATTCCTGATTTGGCGGCATTCAAAACCCGAAACAGCCTGTTGCGTTTTTTCAATCCGTTTCTGTTCTGGATTCGGCTCTCCGTCCTCGCTTTGCTGATTTTGGCTTTGGCAAGACCTCGCATTGCCGACATCTCCAAAACCGTACAAAAGGAGAAAGGCATTGACATCATGCTCACAGTTGATACCTCGCTGAGCATGCTCACCAAAGATTTGCATCCCGACCGCCTCACCGCACTGAAAGGCGTTGCAGAAGAATTTGTGAAAGAGCGACTTGCGGACAGAATCGGACTGATTTCCTATTCGGGCGAAGCCCTGACCTTAGTTCCGCTGACAATGGACAAAAACATTCTCATTCAACAAATTGAAAATCTCCAAACCCAGACTTTGGAAGCGGGAACAGCCATCGGCGTGGGATTGGCAACCGCTGTTAATCACTTGAAAGGCAGCAAGGCAAAATCAAAAATCATTATTTTGATGACTGACGGAGTTAATAATTCAGGATTCGTAGATCCTCTGACCGCCGCCGACATTGCTCGTGAAAAGAGAATCAAAGTCTATACGATAGGTATCGGGACAAATGGAATTGCGCCTTTTCCTGCCCGTATCAATCTGCTTACCAAAGAGTTGGAGTTTGAACCTCAAAAAGTAGAAATTGATGAAGATTTGCTTAAAGCTATCGCCGAGAAGACAGGCGGCGAATATTTCCGCGCTACGAACAATCAAAGTCTACATGATATTTACGTGAATATCAATAAGTTAGAGAAATCAGACATCAATGCTTTGAAATATTACACTTATATCGAAGAATATCGAAAATTTCTACTTCCCGCATTGCTTTTGCTGCTGCTGGAACTGTTTTTAAGAGGATTGATAAGAACAATTAATTGAGAATTTGAAAATGAACTGGGAATTTGAAAAAATATCGTACATTTTTTGGCTGTTGCTCCTGCCGTTTCTGGTGTGGAGAGTTTTCGTTCTGTATCGATGGAAAAAGCAGAAAATCAGTCAGTTTGCGGACATTTCCCTGCAAAAAAGAATTTTCCGCGATGTTGGTCTGAAAAAATTCGTCAGGAATAACATTCTGATACTGTGTGCTTTCGGACTGATAGTTTTTGGACTGATAAATCTTTTGGCAGGAATAGAAAAAAAAGAAGTCAAACGCGAGGGAATCGACATGGTTTTTGCGATAGATGTTTCCAACTCCATGAATGCGCAGGACGTAGCCCCGTCGAGAATGGAAAAAGCCAAGAAAATCATCGACGATATTATCGGAAAACTCGGCGGCGACCGTGTCGGAATCGTAATTTTTGCAGGGCGGGCGTATTCCGTAATGCCGTTGTCCAACGATTACGGAGCGGCAGAATTGTATCTTCAAAATATTGGCACACAACTAATTACTGCGCAAGGAACGAATGTGGCAGCCGCAGTTTCCGAAGCAGCGAATATGCTCTCTCAAAACAACTCGACATCCAAAGCTATTGTTTTGATTTCCGACGGCGAAGCGCATGAAGGAAATATCAGCGAAGCAGTTGATTTGGCTGAAAACAAGCATATTACAATTTATTGCGTCGGCGTGGGAACTCTGCAGGGCGCACCGATTCCAATGGAGAATGACTTCGGTTATTCCGATTACAAAAAAGACCAAAACGGAGAGGTGGTTCTTTCCAAATTGGAAGATAATTCGTTGAAGAAACTCGCTTCATACACGGGCGGAAGCTATTTTTACGGCGGAAGTTCGGAAGAAATCAGTACAGCAGTGGTTCATGCAACCTCATTTTTAAATAAAAAGGAACAATCAACTTCTATTGCGTATGATTCTAAACAATTTTTTCAATTTTTTGTCGGCGGAGCATTAATTTTGTTGATTATCGTTTCATTAACAAATTACAAGCATGATTTTAACATTTAAAACTGTAATTTTGTACCATGATTGCTAAAAATATTTTTTTAGTTGCCACAATTTTGTTTTCGGCAATTTTGTCTGCTCAGGACAAAGCCGGAAACTACATCAAGGAAGGAAACAAACAGTATATGATTTCTTCTTACGACGAGGCGGGAGCAAACTATTTACGGGCAGTGCAGGAAGATAAAAAATCTTTCAAAGCCAACTACAATCTCGGCAATGCGATGTATCAACTAAAAAAATATGACACCGCGATTTCTCAATTTGAAAAATCCACTAAATTAGCGAGCGAAAAAAAAGAACAGTCTATGGCGTATTTCAATGCGGGCGACAGCTATTACAAAAAGAAAGATTTTGCCAAAGCAGCAGAAGCTTTCAAGAACGCTCTGAAACTCAATCCGAGCGACGAAGAAGCTCGCTATAACTATGCGCTGGCAAAACAGAAACTGAAACAACAGCAGCAAAACCGGCAGCAAGACGACAAAAATCAACAAAATTCCAGCCAAAATAATAACCAAAACAACAACCAAAACCGTCCTGACAGCAATCAAGCGGGGCAAAATCAATCCGTGCCGAATAATTCGGGAAATTCAGGCGGGCAAAATCAAAACCGGTCGGGGCAAGGTCAGGGAAATGAAAATCAAACGCAGTCCATTAAAAATCAACCGGATAATCCGTCAGAAAATCAACAGCAAAACGGACAACGGCAATATTACGATGGAATTTTGGAAGCAATGAGCAGGCAGGAACAACAAGCACAACAAAAAATTATTAACAAAAAAATACCTTCTGCTGACAGGCAGAGAGACAAAGATTGGTAAAAAAGGCAATGAAAAAAAAATTATTTTTATTGAATTTCTTTTTTATGGGGATTTCATTCATGATGTCCCAAATTACTTTTCAGGCTGTACCTCAGCAGAAAGAAGCCGAAATTAACGATGTGATTTCCGTACAATTCATCTTGTCCGTGAAAAATAAAAATGTGCGGGACATCGGCGACATGCAGCTTCCTACATTCATTAACGCGCATATTGTCAGCCGCCAATTCGTACAAAACAGAGCCTACTCCAACGGCGATGCTGTTTTGGAACTCGGCTACGAATTAGGACTGAAACCTATGCAGGCGGGCGTTGTCAAAGTGGGAGCAGCCAAAATAATGGTAGATGGCAAACTTTATCAGACCCAGCCATTTACCATAAAAATTAACGGAGTTTCCAATATGCCTGATGATGCTTTGGGCTCAGAAACAAAATCGGGAGAGGAAGCCTTTTTGACTTTAAAGCTCTCAAACACAAACCCTTATCGAAATGAAGAAATCATCGGTCAGTTGAAATTTTACACACGGCGGGTGGATTTCCTCAACAGCTCAGGAGAAATTATACCGCCGGCATTCAAAGGATTGATCGTTCAGCGTGTAAATGAGAATATTGGCATCTATCAGCAGGAAGTTGTAAACGGCTATTTGTATTACTCCAAAGTTATCGCACAGTACGTACTGTTTCCCACTCATACAGGAAGTATCAGAATTGAGCCGTTCACGCTCGCTTTGGTTGTGTCCAATGGATTTTTTGATGAAAATGAAATTAACATCAAGTCTGAGCCTGTGGTGATTACGGCAAAAAAACTGCCCGAAAATTCTCCGAAAGATTTTTACGGCGTTGTGGGAGATTACAATCTGAGTGTCGTGCCGAACCGCACGGCGGTAAACAGCGGCGAATCTGTAACCGTTACAGTAGAAGTCTCCGGAAAAGGAAATTTGGAGTTGGTGAAAACGCCCGCTTTGGTCGTCCCGAAGGGAATAGAACAATATCCTCCGAAAGACAAATCAAAGGCAGCGCCAACATCGGAAGGAATGGTCGGTAATATGGTATCTTCCAATGTGTTAGTTCCGCAGACAGGCGGTAATTTCAAAATAGACGTACAACCTTTTGTTTTTTTCAATCCACAGACAGGAAGTTATAAAACATTAATTTCCAAGCCGATAATATTGAAAGTTGCGGGAGATTCGGCAGCGGCAAAAAGCAATTCGCAAATGCAGGAGCAAAACTTTTCCGACAACAAAGACAATTTAATTTCCAATCCGAAAAAGGTAATTGAAACCGTTTGGGAAGGCAAAAATCAACGTGGACTTTTGATGCTGATTTCCCTCTCGCTTTTGGCGTTCGCTTGTCTGATTTTAATTATTTTTGGACTGAAAAAGAAGAAAAAAACGCTGAAATCGCAGGAGAACAGCATTTCTATCGAAGAAAAGGATAAGGAAAAGTCCAAACAGGCAAAATTGCAAATTGCCGCTGTTCCGGCTGCCGTTGATTTTTCTTCTGAGTTGCAGATTTTGAACCGGTTAGCCAACGAGGGTAAAAAATCCGAATTTTATACGCTTTTAAACAGCGTTTTGATTAAATCAGCAAGTCAAAACTTGCAAGTGCCTGAGAATACGACTTCTTGGGAAGAAATTGAGGAGAAGTTGCTAAATAAATACGGTCAAATTTTGTCGGAAAGCTGGAAAGAATTGTTATTGAAATCGCAAATTGAAAAATATTCGCCCGTTACCGAAGACGAATTGCTGGTATCAACTTTCATGAAATCCGAAACGGTGATAAAAAAACTGCTTCAAGCGTGAAATTTCTTTGCGAGGATTAAATTTTGTATCTTTGCCGTTCGGGTTTAATCACCCATAAATTTATGACTTTTCACTTTTCATTACAGGAAATTACCAGTTGTTTCATGGTTTTGTTTGCCATAATTGACATAATCGGCAGCATTCCTATTGTCGTAAACATCAAAGAAAAAGCGGGTTACATTCAAGCTGAAAAAACTGCTGTAGTTGCCTGCACGCTTTTGATAGCATTTTTGTTTTTAGGAGAGAAAATATTGACAATCATAGGAATAGACCTTCCGTCTTTTGCTGTGGCAGGTGCGTTTGTGCTGTTTATTATCGCCGTAGAAATGATTTTGGGAATCGAAATAAATAAGACGGAAGCTCCCGGAACTACGTCAATTATACCTCTGGCATTCCCGCTCATCGCAGGTGCGGGCGCATTAACCACCGTTCTATCGCTGAAAGCGCAGTATCATGTTGAAAATATTATAGTTGCAATAATTCTGAACATGATTCTCGTCTATTTGGTTTTGAGATATTGCGGAAAATTGGAACAATGGCTCGGAAATGGCGGAATTTCCATTCTAAAAAAAGTTTTTGGCGTGATTTTACTGGCAATTTCCATAAAACTGTTTACGGCAAATATCGCCTCATTAGTAGAAAAACTGCATTAATTTACGGTTTTCACTGCAATTTTCAGTACATTATCAAAAATTACCGACGAATAAAACCATTTTTTTATTACATTGATTCTGTTTATTGTCATCATAATCAATGGGTACATAGATTGATTACGAAACAAGTTTGTGGACAGAAGGTAACACAAAATTTGTATATTCTGCTTTGGCGAGAATCATAGGAATTGTTATCGTCATGATTTCCAAGTAGTTATGTATTTTATCCGAAAAAAATGTCCATTACTCCTATTTTTTCTTTTTCAGCAAATCTCTGATTTCAGCAAGCAGTTCTTCCTGTTTTGTCGGTGCAGGGGAGGCTTCTTCCTCTTTCTTCTTGTTCAAAAAATTGATGCCTTTGATAATCAAAAACAAACAAAAAGCAATGATAATGAAAGAGATACAAGCAGAAAGAAAATTCCCGTACTTGATTGCCGTTCCCGAAATGGTCAATTTTGTCAGTTCATCTACATTTGCCGCTTCCAGAGCAGGTTTTAGCACAAGCGGGGTGATAACGTCCTCTACTAACGAACTGATGATTCTCCCAAAAGCTCCGCCAATAATCACGCCGACAGCCAAATCAATTACATTTCCCCGAAGGGCAAATCCTTTAAATTCTTTAAAAAAACTCATATTTTTCCTTTAAATTTTAATTTTCAATCAATAAATCAGCTCTACTTTGTAAATTTTTGACCAAAATTTACCTGTAATCAAAAAAGTGTTGCCCGAAATATGAGCAATTCCGTTGAGAACAGCTTCCTCGTTGGTTTTGTTTTTATTCACCAATTCCGTAAAATCGCCTTTGGCAAGGACTTCTCCCGTTTTCGGGTCAATGACCAAAATGGAATTGTTGCCAAAAACATTGGAATAAATGCAGCCGTTGGCATATTCCAATTCATTGACCTGAGAATAGACTGTGTCATAGCCTGTTACCGTAACGGACTTGATGAAATTGAACTTGTCGTCGAAGAATTTGAGCGTTGGAGTGCTGTCCGAAACAACAATCCCGCCGTCCGAGAGGGTAGTGCTGCCCCAGCCTTCCGCGATGCTTGGCGGTAGAGTGAACTGTCCTATCGGTTTCAGCGTAGCTTCATCGTAGATGAAGCCTTTTCTTTCGCGGTATGAAAGCTGATAAATTTTTCCGTTCACAATAGAAATTCCTTCGCCGAAAATATTCGGGTCGTTTTTCACGCTTTGCGAGAAGGTTTCAGAACCCAAAGCGTATTTCACTAATTGCGATTTGCCGTACTGTCCCGAACTTTCGTAAATTATACCGTTTTTATAAATAAATCCTTCCGTAAATAGTTGAGGATTGTGAGGATATTCTTGAATAATTTTGTATGTCAGTTTTTTTTCTTTCACGTTGGAAAAAATCGTAAACTGTCCGTCAATTTCTTTGTGATATTTTCCGTTGTAATTGACTGTCAGGACGAAATAATTCAAGCCCAATTTAGAATTGACAGTATCCAACACAATATTTTTCTGATTGTTATAAACTTTGTCGTTGAGTTTTACGGAATAAGAATCAATCTTTGCATCTTCCGAACTGAATTCGAGAGGAAGTTTGCCCTCAAATCGTAGCGGATTGTCGTCCAAACGGTCAAAATTGGTGCTGATACTGATGCTTTCGTCATTTTTGCAACTGATGAGCGTCAAAGCGAAAATGAAAAATAACCTGTACATTACTTTTTTTTGCAACATATTATTATTTAGATTTTTGAGGTGTATAAATTCTGTTTTTTGCCGTCGCCAGAATGTAAATTCCAGCTAAGATGAACGGTACGCTCAGCCACTGTCCCGTATTCAAGCCGAACCAATTGATAGATTCTTCGCCTTGCGGTTCTTTAAAAAATTCAATGATAAATCGAAGACCGAAAAGAATAATCAAAAAATAGCCGAAAATCCAACCGATATATTTTTTCTTTTCTGTCTTGAAAAAGAGGTACAACAGGCTCAAAAACAGCAGAAAATAGCCGAAAGCCTCATATAGCTGCGCAGGGTGGCGCGGAACGATACTGCCGTAGCCGTCGC
>JAITOO010000030.1 GCA_031289875.1 Flavobacteriaceae bacterium | reverse complement strand
ATTTCTTATATTTTTCACAAATCTTCAAAGCTAATATACAGTTTTCTAAAAAAAACGTTTACTTTTGTAACATTTTAAAGAAAGTAATTACAAATAGTTAAAAACATTTAAAACCTATCAGCATGAAAAACAGTATTTTAGTATTCTTTTTAAGTTTTTTCTTGATTTCCAACATAGGAAAAGCGCAAGATGAGTCCGGCTACCGCCCGTCGGCAACAATAATTAACGATTTGGTTCATACAAAGTTAAAAGTGAGTTTCGATATTCCGAACGAGAAATTGTTCGGCGAAGCATGGATTACCCTCACGCCTCATTTCTACCCAACAGATTCTCTGACTTTGGACGCAAAAGCAATGGAAATCAGTGCGGTAAATGTCAATGGAAAAGTCGTAAAACCTGACTACAACAGCAAAAAACTGAAAATCAAATTAGACAGGACTTATAAAAACGGTGAAGAATACACGGTTTATGTCAAATACACCGCCGTTCCAGCCGATGTAAAACAAGCGGGAAGTGTGGCTATTGGCGATGCCAAAGGGCTGTATTTCATCAATCCGAAAGGAGAAGACCCTGACAAACCGACAGAAATATGGACACAGGGTGAAACGGAGTCCAACAGCGTTTGGTTTCCAACTATTGACAAGCCCAATCAGAAAAGTACAGAAGAAATTTACATCACCGTTCCCGACAAGTTCGTAACACTGTCCAACGGATTGTTGAAATCACAAACCAAAAATCCTGACGGCACGCGCACCGATTATTGGAACATGGACAAAAAACACGCTCCCTATCTGTTTTTTATGGGAATCGGAGATTTTGCAGTTGTCAAAGACCATTGGAAAGATATTTCGGTAGATTATTACGTGAACAAGGAATATGAGCCTTACGCCAAAGCTATTTTCGGCGATACGCCCGAAATGATTCAATTCTATTCCGACATTCTGAAATATCCCTATCCTTGGCAAAAATACAGCCAAATGGTTGCACATGATTTTGTTAGCGGAGCTATGGAAAACACCACCGCCACACTTCACTCAGAAGACAACGTCCAACAAAAACCCGGACAACTGATTGACGAAAATCAATGGGAAGCGATAATTGCCCACGAACTGTTTCATCACTGGTTCGGCGATTTGGTTACTACCGAAAGCTGGGCTAATCTTACTGTAAATGAATCATTTGCAAACTATTCAGAATACCTTTGGTTTGAGCATAAATACGGCAAAGACAGAGCCGAAGAACACAAATATGAATCCCTGCAAACCTATCTGCGACAAGGAGATAACTTTGAAAAAGACTTGGTCAGATTTCATCATGCCGACAAGGAAGACATGTTTGACCCTGTAACCTATAATAAGGGAGGTATCATCCTTCACATGTTGCGAAAATATTTAGGCGACGAGGCTTTTTTTGCGGGATTGAACAAATATCTCACTGAAAATCAATACAAATCAGCGGAAGCTCACAATCTGCGGCTGGCGCTGGAAGAAGTCAGCGGGCGGGATTTGAACTGGTTTTTCAACGAATGGTATTTCTCCAACGGTCAGCCGAAAATAAAAATCGGTTATACTTATGACAATGCCCGAAAAGTCGTGAAAGTTGATGTCATTCAAACGCAAAATCCTTATTTTCAATTTCCTATAGATATAGATATTTACGAAAACGGCAAAGCGGTTAGAACTCAGGTTTGGGCAAAAGCGCAGGCAAACAACAGTTTTGAACTTCCATATAAAGCCAAACCTCAGTTGGTAAATGTCAATCCTGACGATGTGTTATTATCTGAAATTGTGGACGATAAAACCACCGAACAATACATTTTCCAATACAAAAACGCACCGGAATATCACTCGCGACGCACGGCTATTGAAAAATTGGCAGACGTTCAGACCTCCAACGCCGCAGCGCTGGAAACTCTTTTGCAGGCAGCCTCTTCTGACAAATTTGAAGGCTTGCGGAAATTGGCGGTTTCATTGCTGGACGAAAAAAATCCGACCGTGCAGAAAAAATCTGCGGTCATTTTAGAAAAAATCGCTTCTTCCGACCCTAAAACTCTCGTGCAGGCGGACGCGATAATACAATTAGCAAAAATAGATGCCAAGAAATATGCAGACCTTTTCAAAAATTTGTCCAAGAACGAGTCTTACGCTATAAAAGCAGCCTGCATCAATGCTTTACTTCCCATAGATACGGAGGCAACAGTCGCTATTGCAAATAAAATCAGCGATAAAAAAGTTTCCGGCAGTTTAGGATTGGCTTTGGCAAATGTAGCGGTAACAACCCAAGACGTTTCTAAACTCGGCTGGATTGCGGATAACTTTATAAATATGTTATTCAGCGCCCAAAGTCAGGAAGAAGCCGAAAAAACTATAAGTACGCTCCAAACCATTATGAGCGGAGATTATCCTCAAGAAACCAAAACAATAGTAGATTCTTTTGTGAAAATATATCCTCAAGTAAAACAATATGGAGGCAATAATACGTTACAAGTGCTGCAAAATCTCCTGCAAGGTTCTTTAGATATGAAACAGCAGGCGTACAACGCCAGCCCAAACCAAAGTTTGAAAAATCAGGTGCAATATATTTCTGACGGAATTTCCAAACTGAAATAATGAAAAAAACCCTTTATTCTGGATAATAAAGGGTTTTATCTTAACTTGAATGAGAATAAGAATGAGCAAGACCATTATTGTTGCTGTAGATGAAAATAACGCTATCGGGAAAGACAACCGCCTGTTATGGCATCTTCCCGACGATTTGAAGCGTTTTAAAAAACTCACGCAAAACCATGCGGTAATTATGGGGCGGAAAACTTTTGAATCGATAGGCAGACCTCTCCCCAACCGCCTGAATATCGTTGTTTCCCAAAATTCCAAGTATTCCGTTCCCGATGGAGTTCAGCTCGTCCATTCGCTGGAAGAAGCGGTCGAAGAAGCGGAAAAATACAGCAAAAATCTGTTTGTTATCGGAGGTGGAAAAATTTATGACCAGATGGTAAATCTTGCAGATACAATAGAAATGACGTTGGTTTATACAAAAATAAAAGAAGCAGACACGTTCTTTCCTGAATTAAACCCGAAAATTTGGCAGAAAACTTTTGAAGAATTTCACCAAAAAAACGAAAAACATCTGTATGATTTCACTTTTTTGACGTATGAAAAACGGCACTGAACGGAAACTTTTTCCGAAAAATCAAAAAAATCCGAAGACAACTTTTTCCAAAAACAACTTTTCTCAAAAAAACTTGACATAGGTCAAGTAGTCCGGCAGATGGTTGCTCTATTTTTGTGGAAAATTAAAAATCCAACAGTATGAAAAAGTTTTTTTTGTTTGTTGCATTTGCAACACTTTCATTATCAGCACAAAAAGTTACGTTAGACCCTGCTCATGCAAGGCTCGCTTTCATGGTTACTCACATGACGATTTCCCACGTGGACGGAAATTTCGGCAAGTTCAATGTGAATCTGGACTTCACCAAACCCGATTTTTCCGATGCAAAATTCACTGTCTCCTCCGATGTAACTTCCCTCAATACAGGTATTGAGATGAGAGACAATCACCTGAAATCTGCGGATTTTTTCGACGCTGAAAAATATCCAACGCTGGACTTCACGACGACCTCCATCTCCAAAGGACGGAAAGGAAGCTATAAACTGACGGGAAACTTGACCCTGCACGGTGTTGCCAAACCTGTAACGCTGAACGTAAAATACAATGGAAGCGTTGTCAATCCGATGTCGAAAAAAACTGTGTACGGATTTACCATTACGGGAACAATCAAAAGGTCTGATTTCGGAATTGGCAAAGATTTCCCTGAATCTATAATCAGCGACGAAGTACAACTTATCTCCAATCTTGAATTTATAGCACAGTAAATTTTTTGCAATGCTAAAAAATTTCGTCAAAGAACATTACACAAACAATAAAATTTTTATCCCTATTTTATGAACGCCAAAATGCCCGTTTTGTTCATAGGACATGGCAGTCCGATGAATGCCCTTGAAGATAACGAATTTGTCCAAAATTGGAAAAAAACAGTGAAAAATTTTCCAAAACCTGAAGCTATTTTATGTATTTCAGCCCATTGGGAAAGCGAAGGAACTTTCGTTACCGCCATGCAGAAACCTCGCACTATTCACGATTTTCACGGTTTTCCCGACGAATTGTCTGCCGTTCAATATCCTGCCTGCGGGTCTCCAAAATGGGCGAAAGAAATTCAAAAAACAGTACATTCTACTGATATTCAGTTGGATTATGTTTGGGGCTTAGACCACGGCTGCTGGACGGTTCTCAAACATCTCTATTCGCAGATAGATGTGCCCGTGTTGCAATTAAGTCTGGATTTTACTCAAAATGTGGAATATCATTTCAATCTGGCAAAGGAGTTGTCTCCCCTGCGGGAAAAAGGCGTACTGATTATCGGAAGCGGAAATTTGGTGCATAACTTGTCCGCCCTCGACTGGAATTTTCCTCAAAAATCTTGCGATTGGGCAAAGGAAGCCAACAAAAAAATCAAGAATAAAATCCTTATTCAGGACTACGAATTTTTGTTCAATTATCACAAGGCGGGACAGGAAATTTTACACGCAATTCCCTCTGCTGAACACTTTTTGCCGGCTATTTATGCTCTGGCGCAGAAAGAAGAAAATGAACAGCTTCATTTTTTTAACGACAAAGTGATTTTTGGCTCTATGTCAATGCTATCTTTTGTAATAAATTGAAATTCAAAGGAAAGGGAGTTTACAGTGTACTGTTATTTCATATAGCGCAATATTTATAAACTCCCAACGTGCTGAATAATTGTATTGTATAAAAACCGTTCTCTGAAAAAGGGCGTTTTTTGCAGAGAGAAAAAATGGAAAACCTAAACATCCCAGTCTGCTACAAATCCTTCGTGGCTTCGGAGATTGATGGTTAAATTGTTGTCAAACAGAAGATATTGTCCTTTTATGCCGATAAGAATGCCTTCAATTTCGGGGTCTTTTTTCAGATTAACGGATTGAATGCCCAACGGATAGTTCATAACAGGATAGCGAAGTTTTGTGATTTCATCATCGCTCAAAATAAAATGCTGTAAATCAGTGGGAACAAAATTTAAAAGTTGCTGTTTTTTTTCATTTAAATCAATGTAGGGAACGTCTTGGCTCAGCATTTTGCGGTAATTGGTCTTGTCTGAAATATGCTGTTTCAGTGCAACTTCAATTCGTCCCGCTTCGTAGCGGTTGTCGGTTTGCGCCAATTTTACGGCATATTCTGCGCCCTGGTCAATCCATCGCACAGGGATCTGCGATTTGCGCGTTACCCCGACTTTCGCTCCGCCCGAGTTGGCAAGATACACAATATGAGGCTGTAACTGAGCCTCTTGCTCGAATACTAAATTGCGGTCGGCAATGCCCAGATGCGCTTTGGAAAGTTCGGGGCGAACCACCCATTCGCCCGCGTGAGGCGAGAGGAAATAGCAGTTTTTGCAAAACCCCATCGCAAAAATTTCCTTGTCTTGACCGCAGTTCATGCAGTGATAATGATTGAATCGAATTTTAACCCGCTTTCCGAGCAGTTGATTCATCATTATAACTTCGTTGTCAAGATTTAAAAAATATTGAATCGGGTCGGCATATTCTGCCATCATTTTGGTTATTAATCCTGTAATTTTCATGTGTTTATAAATTTTTGTAACTGGAAACAGCTACGGTTCTTCGGTTGATTCTTGTATAAATTTCTTTTCGGTTGAGATAATCTACCCTCTTAAATTCCAATTTATTAGGTGTGATTTTTTCTATGCTTAATAATTCTCCCGTCATTTTCCCATCAAGAATTTCAATTTGAAATTTAACGAAAAAATTGTGTGTGTTTTTTATTTTCAAATCCTTGTTTTTATGATGCACCCAAGCGTCCGTTCCGAGCGGAAACGGTCGGTTTTCGTCGGTAAAAAAATCTATTTCATGACAATGTCTTTCCAAAATTCGCAATCCGCCGACGAGGGCGAGATGATAAATAATTCCTGCTGTTTGACTCAAAATTTCTTCATTTCCGCTATGTTTTCCTACGATTTTCCAAAAAGAAAAAGTCCGGTTCGGCTTCAAAAAGGTTGAATTAATTTTGCAGGCAATCCTCTTTAGCTCATCAAGCGGAAAATCCATGAAAGGCTGCTCCATAACGATTTTGAAGGGAAATGTCTTTTCCTTTTGCGGGGCTGAAAAATGAAAGTTCAAAAAAGTCATTTTGTATTTGTATAAGAATTAAAATATGCGTAACTTTAACCTTTAAAAGTAAAAAAAAAATGGGACTTGTCAATACTTTTGTTCAATGGTATGCAAAAAAACGCATGGAACAGATGGATATTTTTATCAAAAATCCTATAGACGTTCAAAACGAAGTGCTTTCTACACTGCTTTACAAGGCAAAAGATACAGAATACGGCAAAAAATACGGTTTTGAAAATATTATTTCTTATCGGGATTTCAAAAATCAAGTGCCGGTTGTTCATTATGAAGACTTTGAGCCGTACATTTCCCGCACTCGCAAGGGTGAAAAAGATGTGATTTGGCGCGGAAATATCGAATGGTTTGCCAAATCTTCGGGGACGACCAATGCCAAAAGCAAGTTTATTCCTGTAACCAAAGACAGCCTCGAAGAATGCCATTATAAGGCGGGCAAAGATTTGTTTTCGATTTATGCGGTCAATAATCCTGAAACTAAAATATTTGAATGCAAGAACTTGCGGCTGGGCGGTACGCGTGAAGACTATGGGGATTTCAATTCCAAATACGGGGATTTATCTGCTGTTTTGATAGACAATCTTCCGTTGTGGGCGGAATGGAAAAGCACTCCAAACCGTGAAGTTTCTTTGCTCAAAGATTGGGAAATCAAGCTTCCTGCGATTGTAGAACAGGTAATACAACAAGATGTTAGCAGTTTCACGGGGGCTCCGTCATGGATGATGGTTTTGCTCCAAAAAGTGCTGGAAACTACCGGAAAACAATATATTGACGAAGTCTGGCAGAATGTTGAATGTTTTTTTCACGGCCGAATCAGTTTTACGCCTTATGCAGAGCAGTATCACATGATTTTCTCCCGTCCGATTAAATATTACGAAATTTACAACGCTTCCGAAGGATATTTTGCAATGCAGGACACCAACGACTCCAAAGATATGCTCCTGATGCTGGATTACGGCATTTTTTATGAATTTATTCCGATG
>JAITOO010000013.1 GCA_031289875.1 Flavobacteriaceae bacterium | reverse complement strand
TTTTTTCACAGCCTAAATCTTTTTTTCCTCCCTCTTGTTGTGAATGTCTGAATTCAGGCATTGTCAATGAAGTACGGTTTTTATACACCTTTATTGAATTTTTTATTTTTCACATACTTGAAAATCAACCGATTCAAAAGTAATAAAAACCTCAAACGTATCTTAATCAATTTTAATATTTTCAGAAAAATAATCAATAGAAAATTGCAAACGATTTAAAGAACAATACCCTTATTATGAATGAACTACTTTCCTGCTTTTGTTCAAAAATTTCTCAAACAAAAAAATATCATACGGAAAAAGCAATAAAAAATTTTGAAAAATCGTTACCTTTGTTTGAAGAAAAAACAACGCACTCGTGATTATCGAACAAATTTTGTCCACCGATTTCGATTTAAGTTTCAATGATTTCCAAAAAGAAGTCTTGAACGATTATAAAATATGCTCTATCAGCAGAGAATGCAGCCTGCTGGGAAGAAAGGAAGTCCTCACGGGAAAAGCTAAGTTCGGCATTTTCGGAGACGGCAAAGAACTCCCCCAAATAGCTATGGCAAAAGTTTTCAGAAACGGAGATTTCCGCACAGGCTACTACAGGGACCAAACTTTCATGTTCGCAATTGGTGAAATTTCCATAGAAAATCACTTCGCTCAACTCTATGCAGACAATAACATGGAGAGAGAGCCTCAGTCAGCAGGAAGGCAAATGATTTGCCATTTTGCCACGCATTTCCTCAACGAAGATGGAACTTGGAAAGCCCTGACGGAGCATAAAAACGTCTCTTCCGACACGGCGCCGACAGCTTCGCAAATACCGAGACTTCTCGGATTGGCTTATGCGTCAATTATTTACAAAAACGTCGAAGAGCTGAAAGACAAAACGCAGTTTTCCCGTCAAGGACGAGAAGTTGCTTTCGGCACAATCGGCGATGCCAGCACGGCTGAGGGGCATTTTTGGGAAAATCTAAACGCTGCCTGCGCTCTGCAAACGCCTATGATTCTGTCTATTTGGGACGACGACTACGGAATTTCCGTGCTTTCTTCCGAACAAAGAGCAAAAACCAATCTTGCCGAACAATTGCAGGGATTTCAACGAAAAGACGGAGACAACGGCTGCGAAATCATTTCCGTCAAAGGCTGGGACTATCCTGCCCTCGTGGAGGCGTATGCCAAAGCCGAAAAAATCGCAAGGGAAGAATCTGTGCCTGTGGTAATCCACGTCTCGGAAGTTACTCAGCCTTTGGGACATTCCTCTTCCGGCTCTCACGAAAGATACAAATCTCCCGAACGATTGGAATGGGAAAAACAACACGACTGCATTTTAAAATTCAAACAGTGGATTCTCAACTATGTTGTTATCAATGAAGACAATCAAGAGATTCGATTGGCTTCGGAAGAAGAGTTGGAAAACATCGAACAGGAAGCCGGACAAACCGTCAAAAACGGACAAAAAAACGCATGGGCTGCCTATCGCACCGATATTGATTTGTTGAAAAACGAAGCCTTGCAGTTGATTCAAACCGCAGGCGAAGAAAGTTCCAAAAAAGTCTTTGTCAATAAGGAAAAAGAAGATTTGGAAAAAACGGCGGTTACCTACAAAAGAAATATTTTCTCAACCGTGCAGAAAGTTTTGAGAATTTTGTTCGCTGAAAAATCTCAGGCAAAAAACAATCTCTATCAATGGTTAGACAAAAACCGAGAAATAGAAAAAGACAACTATGATTCCAAACTATACGCTGAAAATGAATTTTCCGCTTTGAAGGTGAAACAAATCCAACCCGCCTACGATGAAAAACCCGAAGAAGTGGACGGAAGAATCATCATTCGAGACAATTTCGACAAGATTTTTGAAAAATATCCCGAAGTGATCGCTTTCGGCGAAGATATCGGAAAAATCGGCGATGTTAATCAAGGCTTTGAAGGTTTGCAGGAAAAATACGGCAAATACCGCATTTCCGATACGGGAATCCGCGAAGCGACCATTATCGGACAGGGAATAGGAATGGCAATGCGCGGTCTGCGCCCGATTGCAGAAATCCAGTATCTGGACTACATTCTGTATGGTCTGCAAACAATGTGCGACGATGCCGCCACCGTGAGCTACCGAACCAAAGGTCGCCAAAAAGCGCCGTTGATTGTCCGCACGCGCGGACACCGTCTGGAAGGCATTTGGCACTCAGGTTCGCCAATGGGTGGTTTAATTCATTTGTTGAGAGGAATGTACATTTTAGTTCCAAGAAATTTCGTCAAGGCGGCAGGATTTTACAACACAATGCTGCAAGCAGACGAGCCGTGCCTCATCGTGGAATGTCTGAACAGCTACCGATTGAAAGAACAAATGCCGAATAATCTCGGAGAATTGACCACGCCGGTCGGAGAAATAGAAATTACGCGGAAAGGTAGAGACATAACCGTCGTAACTTACGGCTCGACGTGGCGGATTGTTTCCAAAGCGGCAAAGGAACTTTCCCTGCTGGGCGTTGAGGCGGAAGTCATTGACGCACAGTCTTTAATTCCTTTTGACATCCATCATAAAACTGCCGAAAGCGTGATGAAAACCAACCGCTTGATAATTGTAGATGAGGACGTTCCGGGGGGTGCGAGCGCTTATCTGCTGCAAAAAATTCTGGAAGAGCAGGAATCTTTTAAATATCTGGATTCCGCTCCAAAAACGATTACCGCCAAAGAACACCGCCCGCCCTACGGCTCTGACGGAGATTATTTCTCTAAACCTTCTGTGGACGACGTGATTCGCGGAATTTATTCTATCATGAACGAGTCCAATCCTGTGAAATATCCGAGAATTATGTAAAGACCCACTAATTATGTATTTGAAAGATTTACGGTTGTTCCATTTTAAAAATTTTGACGAAAAGAATTTTACTTTCTCGGAGAAAATCAATTGTTTTACGGGCAACAACGGCGTGGGAAAAACCAACGCAATGGACGCTGTTTACTATCTTTCATTGACCAAAAGCTACCTTAACCATTCGGACATCAACAATATACGTTTTGGCGAAGAGTTTTTTTCCTTACAGGGAACTTTCACAGACGAGGCTCGCCAAGACAATATTCTGCTCATCGTCCAATCGGGGCAGAAAAAAATTCTGAAACGAAACAATAAACCCTACGACAGGCTTTCTGACCACATTGGAAAATATCCCTGCGTAATGATTTCGCCCTACGACCAAAATCTGATTGCAGAAGGGAGCGAGTTTCGACGCAAGTTTATTGACGGAATGATAAGCCAAATCAATTCTAACTATCTGCATCATTTAATTCGCTATCAAAAAGCTCTGGCTCAGCGGAATATACTGCTAAAAATGTTTTTGACACAGCACAGTTTCGACCCTGTGAGCCTTGAAATGTACGACAGAGAACTCATCCGAAACGGAAAAAAAATTTTTGATTTTCGGCGAGAGTTTATCAAGAATTATCTGCCCAAATTTCATAAACATTACGCTTTGATTTCTCAGGGCGCAGAACGGGTGGATATTCAATATGTTTCTGATTTGAACGAAGCGGATTTTCTGCAAATTTTAAAAAATTCTTTGGAAAAAGACCGTTTGGCAGCATACACGACCAAAGGCATTCACAAGGACGATTTGATTTTTACGCTTTCCGATTACCCGATTAAGAAATTCGGCTCGCAGGGACAGCAAAAGTCTTTTCTCATCGCTTTAAAACTGGCTCAAATGCAGATAATTAAAGAACATTCTCAAAAAAATCCCATACTTTTAATGGATGATATTTTTGACAAATTAGATGAATTGCGAGTAGCTCAGTTGGTTAAATTGGTTCATCAGGAAGATTTCGGGCAGATTTTCCTTTCCGACACGCACGGCGAACGAACGAGAAATATTGTAAAACAGATTAGTAACGATTATTCAATTTTTGACTTGCCATGAATCTCCGCCGAAAAGAACAAACGGTCGGCGCTGCCGTCAAAAACCTGATTCAGCATTTAGGACTGGAAGAAAAACTGCGCCTGATGCAAGTGGAAGACATTTGGCGGAAAACAATGGGCGAAAATATTGCGCAACACACGTTGAAAATTGATTCCAAGCAATCAACGCTTATGATTTTTCTGGATTCTCCCGCTTTGCGGCAAGAACTGAGCTTCGGGCGAAACAAAATTTTGTCTGCGCTGCACGAAGAACTCGGCGCAGAAATTTTTACGGAAGTGAAGTTTTTGTAAAAGTTTATGAATCTTTTATTATACCATTCGATGGCGCATTTACATTTTTATCAGTCAGAGCGCAAAAAACCGTATCAGAATTTTTTGTCAGAATATTTTTTTTCATCAAACTTTTCCAAAGAAAGATTTTCGCCGTCAAAAACGGCATAAGTGAAATACGTAATCCAGTCGCCGAGATTGAGATAGCGGCTGCCTGCGCCGATTTCCAAATCCATCGGCAGGTGGCGGTGTCCATAAACGAAATAGTCAAAATGTTCCGTTTTCAATTTTTCTTTGGAAAAAAGAATGAGCCATTCTTTGTCTTCGCCGAGAAATTTCACATCTTCGTCCCCGCTAATAAGGCGGTTTTTCTGCGAAAGATGAATCCCCGCCGCCGTTCCAATATCAGGGTGTAGCCAGCGGAACAGCCACTGTGCCAGCGGATGGGTAAAAAGTCTTTTCATTCGTTTGTAGCCTTTGTCGCCGGGTCCCAAACCATCGCCGTGCGCTATGAAAAATTTCTTTTCGTTGATGATAAAAACCTGTTCCTTTCTGAAAATCAAAAAATCAAGTTCTTTTTGCAGATACTCTCGAATCCACAAATCGTGATTTCCGGAAAAAAAACAAATCTTGATTCCGCTGTCCGAAAGCTCTGCCAATTTCCCCAAAACGCGCACAAAACCTTTGGGAACAACGGTTTTGTACTCAAACCAAAAATCGAACAAGTCTCCGACCAAAAACAAAATTTGACAATCCGTTTTGATTTTGTCTAAAAAACGGACAAAAACGGCTTCCCTCGCTCGAGACGACGGCTCGTCGGGGGCGCCAAAGTGCTGGTCGGAAACAAAATAGATTTTTTTCCCGACTTCCCATTCGATATTTACTGGTCTTCCCCTATCCATTCTCCATAGGAAGTTTCGGTTTCGTATAATTTTAGTTTTGCAAGAATCACGTTTTCAGGCAATTTTGATTGAATTTTCTCAGCAAAATCCAGCAGCATATTTTCGCAGGTCGGCTGATATGGCGTAAAAACAACTTTGTGCCCTTCCTGCAACAGCCTCTCTCCCAGCAACTTGTGTTCTGAAAGAGCATTCAACAGAACGGCATGGTCTAATTGTTTTATAATCAGTTGATTGGCAATGTTTTTCAGTTCTCCAAAATCCATAATCATTCCGTTTTTTGTGCTGGAAAGGTCATCAATCGGCTGCCCCTTGACCGTAACGTACAGTTTGTATGAATGTCCGTGAATGTTTTTGCATTTGCCGTCATACCCCCAAAGGGCATGGGCGGTTTCGAAAGTAAATATTTTTGTTAATCGAATCACTAAATTTACTATTTTTGCCTGAAATTTAATGCAAAGTTAAGAAAAAAATGTTAAAAAATTTTATCAGTTCCTTATTCCCGAAACGGTGCATGAATTGCGGACTTATCACACCTGACGCACAGGAATTTTTGTGCGAAAAGTGCAAAAACTCGCTTCCTTTGACGGGCATGATTTTAGGTTCCGACAACGAAATTCATGCAAAAATCAACGAAACAACTCGGGTAAAATACGCCTCTTCTTTGCTGTTTTTCCATCAGGAAAATATTGCGCAGACCTTGATTCACCACATGAAATACAAGAATTTTCCGGAATTGGGCACGTTGCTGGCAGAAATTTGGCTGGAAGAAAACAAAAACAATCCTGTTCTTTCTGAAATTGAATCGGTTATCCCCGTCCCTATTCACGCTAAAAGAGAGCGGAAACGCGGGTACAATCAGGTGGAACTCTGCACTCAATGGCTGGCGGAACGGCTGAATTGCAAGTTTGACAATCAGGCGCTGGTGCGCGTTCATCATTTGGAATCGCAGACAAAATCAGGAAAATATGAGCGGCTGGAAAGAATGAAAAACGCTTTTCGCCGAACAAATTCGGAAGCAAAACATTATCTGCTGGTCGATGACGTTTTCACAACGGGCGCAACGCTAACCGCCTGCACAGAAGAACTGTTGAAAATTCCCGAAACCGAAGTGAGCATTTTCACGCTGGCAAAAGTGCGGTAGGCTCCCTCTTTTATAATATGAATAAATCATTACCTTTACATTCTCAATTTACAATATATTTATGGACGCTTTTATTAAATACATATCTTACATCTTGCCCGAAAAGGAACTCCCAAATGAAGAATTCATCAAGCTGTTTCCCGAATGGAACGTTGAAAAAATTGTGAACAAGGTCGGCATCAAAACTCGAAGAATTGCCGATGAAAATCAATCGGCTTCCGATTTGGCAGTCGAAGCGATTAATCAATTATGCAAAGAATATCCCATTGATAAACAGCATATTGACTTTTTAATTATCTGCACGCAGTCGCCGGATTATTTTCTTCCTGCCACTGCCTGCATCGTTCAGGACAAGGCGCAAATCGGCGTTCACTGTGGTGCGCTGGACATCAATCAGGGCTGTTCGGGATACGTGTACGGGCTGTCTCTGGCAAAGGGTCTTATCGTTGCGGGCATTGCCAAAAATGTGCTTTTGGTTACTGCTGAGATGTACTCCAAACATCTGCATCCCACCGACAAAAAAAATTGGAGTATTTTCGGCGACGGCGCATCTGCTACGTTGATTTCCACTGAAGGGACGTACAAAATCGGAAATTTTTCTCTCGGAACGGACGGTAGCGGAGCCAAGAATCTTATCGTTAGAAACGGAGCTTTCAAACATCCTAAAACCGCTGATTTAGAGAGTTTTCCTAACGATAATTTTCTGTATATGGACGGTCCTGAGATTTTCCGCTTCACCAACCGCGCGGTACCTTATTTAGTGCAGGAAACACTGGACAAAAACGACGAAACGCTTGGAAGCATCGACCAATACGTTTTTCATCAGGCAAATACGTATATGATTAATTCCCTGCGGGAGAAAATCGGTATTCCCGAAGAAAAATTCATCATCGACATGAAAGACTACGGCAATACGGTTTCTACAACTATTCCGATTGTCCTTAAAAACCTGATTTCCAAATCCGAGAATAAAGAAAAAATCTTGCTGGCAGGCTTCGGCGTGGGTTATTCCTGGGGCGGAACGGTGATTTACAAGGAAAATTAAATTTTAAGGTATTGCTAATTTAATATAAGTACTCGTTAAAAATCAGTTTGCATTAAAATGAGAGAATTTTATGCTTTGGCAACGCATACGAAAACAGTGGCAGAAGCCTTGTTCTAACTCTTGGCATTGCTCAATTGTCAGTATCGGTGTATTTACTCGTCCCATGATGAATACAAAGATACATGATAATTCAAACTAATTTGTGGATAGTACTTAGAAAATTAAGTTTATTCTATTGTTTTAAGTTCTCGCAGTCCTCCTTATCAGCAAATAATAAAAAAATCCAATACCGGAATAATTTAAAATCATTATAAATTACAACCAAAATATGACAAACCTCATTATATTTAACGAAAAAATTGTATCTTTCTCGAATTAAAAAAGAACAATCCATAAAAAGCTGAAACACTAATGATGATATTTGATTTAGAGATGATTAAAGCGGTTTACAGCCGCCATAATAGCAGAGTCGAACAGGCTCGAAAAGTCGTGGGCAGACCTCTGACTTACGCAGAAAAGATATTATACACCCACTTGTCGCAAGGAAATCCAAGCGAATCTTGCAAAAGAGGAGAATCCTATGTGGATTTCGCACCCGACAGGGTCGCCATGCAGGACGCAACCGCCCAAATGGCGCTCTTGCAGTTCATGCAGGCAGGCAAGAAAAAAGTTGCCGTTCCTTCCACCGTCCACGCCGACCACCTCATTCAGGCGCGTATTGGCGCAGACAAAGACTTGCAGGAAGCCCTCAACAAAAACAACGAAGTGTACAACTTCCTCGCCTCCGTTTCCAACAAATACGGAATCGGTTTCTGGAAACCGGGAGCAGGAATTATCCACCAAGTAATTCTCGAAAATTACGCTTTCCCCGGCGGGATGATGATTGGAACCGATTCGCATACTGTGAATGCAGGCGGATTGGGAATGATTGCCATTGGTGTCGGCGGCGCAGATGCTGTAGATGTAATGGCGGGAATGGCTTGGGAGTTGAAATTCCCGAAACTCATAGGCATAAAACTCACCGGCAAACTTAGCGGTTGGGTTTCTCCTAAAGACATTATTCTCAAAGTATCCGGACTGCTGACCGTGAAAGGCGGTACAGGCTGCATTATCGAATATTTTGGAGAAGGCGCAGAATCGCTTTCCTGCACAGGAAAAGGAACTATCTGCAACATGGGGGCAGAAGTAGGCGCTACGACCTCCCTTTTCGCTTATGACGACAGCATGAATCATTATCTGCAAGCCACCAACCGTGCGGAAGTTGCCGACCTCGCCGACCGCTTGAAAGACGAACTCCGCTCAGACAAAGAAGTTTACGCAGACCCTGCCCAATATTTCGACCAGTTGATTGAAATTGACCTGAATAATTTAGAACCTCACTTGAACGGACCTTTCTCGCCCGACATCGCTACGCCGATTTCCGAAATCAGGGAAAAAGCCGAAAAAAACGGCTGGCCTCTCAAAGTGGAAGTTGGCTTGATAGGCTCTTGCACCAACTCTTCCTACGAAGATATTTCGCGGGCAGCATCTATCGCCCAACAGGCTGCCGAAAAGGGAATCAAGCCGAAGGCAGAATACACCATTACGCCCGGTTCAGAGTTGGTTCGCTACACCGTAGAACGCGACGGCTATTTGGAAACTTTTGAGAAAATCGGAGGCAAAGTCTTTGCCAATGCCTGCGGACCTTGCATCGGGCAATGGGCGCGGGAGGGCGCTGAAAAACAGGAAAAAAATACAATTGTGCATTCTTTCAACCGAAATTTTGCCAAACGTGCCGACGGAAATCCGAATACTTATGCCTTTGTCGCTTCGCCCGAATTGGTTACGGCGTTAGCTATCGCCGGCGATTTGGCTTTCGACCCGAGAAAAGACAAACTCAAAAATGAAAAAGGAGAAGACGTAATGTTCGACGAACCGAAAGGTTTTAAACTTCCGCCAAAAGGTTTTGACGTGGACGACCCGGGCTATCAAGCTCCTGCCAAAGACGGATCAGATATTCAAGTCGCAGTATCTCCTACCTCCGACCGCTTGCAACTGCTGGAAAGTTTTCCTGCTTGGGACGGTAAAAATATTACAGGAGCTAAATTGCTCATCAAGGCATACGGAAAATGTACTACCGACCACATTTCTATGGCGGGACCTTGGCTGAAATACAGAGGTCATTTGGACAACATCGCCAATAATACTTTGATTGGGGCGGTGAATACTTTCAACATGGAAACTAACAGTGTAAAGAACGAAAACACAGGTAATTATATGGCAGTGCCGGATTCTGCAAGAAAATACAAGGCAGATGGCGTTCCGACGATTGTCGTGGGAGACAATAACTATGGTGAAGGTTCTTCCCGCGAACATGCCGCTATGCAACCTCGACACTTGGGCGTACGCGCCGTGTTGGTAAAATCTTTTGCGAGAATCCACGAAACCAACCTGAAAAAACAGGGAATGCTCGCTTTAATTTTCTCCAATCCTGATGACTACGATAAAATTCAGGAAGACGATACGTTTAACTTCTTGGACTTAGACCTATTTGCTCCAAACAAACCGATTACAATTGAAATTGTTCACAAAGACGGAAGCAAAGACACGATTGTTACCAACCACACCTACAATCAAGGACAGATTGAGTGGTTCAAAGCAGG
>JAITOO010000209.1 GCA_031289875.1 Flavobacteriaceae bacterium | reverse complement strand
TCAATTTTATGAAAACAAAATTATTATTTTTTGTAAACCAACTCTATGCCTTCCTGTTCAGGAAGCGTTTTTCTTCTTACAGTTTCAGGGTCAATGTCTGCATTAATTTTTCCTTTGTTTTCGGCAATTCCGAAAGTCAGCCAATAAGGTAAAATGACTGCTGCAAGAAAAGTCAGACACCAAAATCCAATCAGTGCCATAATGAGAAAAAATGTATAACCTGCGAATTTTGCAAGGGGCCAAGCGCTTATGTAAAGTAATGTGTCCATTGTGTTTCTAATTTGTGTCCAAATGTACTTATTTATTTTGAAAATCCAAAAAAAATTTCAACAAATTATTAATTAGGATTACTTGTTATTTATTAGGCATTCATCAATTCTTCAATTTCTTCTGCTTCGATAGGGATATTCCTCATCAGATTGAAAGGTTCTTTTCCTTCCTGAATTACGACATTGTCTTCGATTCTGATGCCAAAACCTTCTTCGGGAATGTAAATCCCGGGTTCTACGGTGAAAACCATATTCGGAACAAAAGGCTCTGACAAAATACCGTAGTCGTGCGTGTCCAAACCTAAATGGTGCGAATTGCCGTGCATGAAATATTTTTTATATGCAGGCAATGCGGGATTTTCATTTTTTACGTCTTCTTTGGTTAAAAGTCCCAACCCCATCAGTTCTTCCGTCATGATTTTGCCCACTTCCTGATGATAAGCGTACCAGTTATTTCCCGTGAACAGCAATTGGGTGGATTCGTTTTTCACATTCATAACTGCTTGATATACTTCCTTTTGCCTGCCGGTAAATCTTCCGTTTACAGGGATCGTGCGGCTCATATCGGAAGAATAATTGGCATATTCTGCCCCCACGTCGAGCAGGACGACATCTCCGCTTTTGCATTCCTTGTTGTTCAAAATATAGTGCAACACGTTGCTGTCCTGTCCCGAAGCGATAATCGGCGTATAAGCCCAACCTTGCGAACGGTTTCGGAGAAATTCGTGCATAAACTCCGCTTCAATTTCGTATTCCCAAACGCCCGGCTTCACGAAAGGCAAAATTCTGCGCAAGCCTTTTTCGGTGATGTCGCAGGCGGTCTGCATCAGGGCGATTTCTTCGGGTTCTTTGATGGAGCGGAGATGCTGCAAAATAGGGTTGCTGCGCAGATAATTGTATGCGGGATATTTCTTTTTCAACGCCTTGATGAAGCGTTCTTCGCGCGTTTCAACAATCCGTTCGGCTCTGTAATGCTCGTTGAGATTGACATAGACGTTTTTCATCTCGTTCATCAACTGGTACAAAATCCGGTCGAAATCTTGCAGCCAATGCACGTTTTTAATGCCTGAAACTTCGGTTGCCTGTTCTTTGGTGTATTTCTCGCCTTCCCAAACGGCGATTTTTTCGTTGGTTTCGCGGACGAAAAGCAGTTCGCGATATTCTTCCTTATAAGCATATGGGCAAAGGACTAAAATTGACTCTTCCTGGTCAATTCCGGAAAGATAAAAAATGTCTCGATGCTGGACGAATGGCAGCGTGGTGTCCGCACTGACAGGGTACAGGTCGTTGCTGTTGAAAATAGCGAGGGAGTCAGGCTCCATTTTTTGCACAAATTTTTTTCTGTTCTTTATGAATAGATTTCTGTCTATTTGAGCATACTTGGTTCTCATAATTTTTTTAAGTTATTTTTATTTTTTTAGCGACAATAAAGGTAAGAATATTTTTATGAATTTTAATTTGCACTTTTTAAAATATTGCACGCCAAAAGGCTATGAACAGCCTCTGCAAATAATTATTTTTTTGACTTGAAATAAAGCGCTGTTTATTAGCCTGCTTTTTGTCCATTAGACCTTAATTGGGAATTTTTATGAAATTTTTTAAAATTTTCTCTCCGACATCGGCGGATTTTTCGGGGTGAAACTGTACAGCGTAAAAATTGTCTTTTTGCAAAGCAGCGCTGAACGGCAGCAAATAATCGCAAGAGGCAGTGGTATCTTCAGATAAATCAGCATAATAGCTATGTACAAAATACACATCGTCATTTTCTTGATTATCGGCAAAGATTTTTCCTTTCAAGTGGTAAATCCCGTTCCAGCCCATGTGCGGCACGATTCCCGTGCAGGGAAAGCGTTTTACGTTCACATTGAAGATATTCAGGCAGTCGGCATTGCCTTCTTCGGAATGGCGGCACATCAATTGCTGTCCTAAACAGATGCCCAACACAGGTTTTTTCAGCGATTTAATAATTTTGTCTAATCCTTTTTCTCGAAGGTAATTCATGGCTGTACTTGCTTCTCCCACTCCGGGAAAAATAACTTTATCTGCTTGACGGATAAGGTTTTCGTCATTTGTTACGACAGATTCTGCCTGCAATCGCGACAGTGCATTCTGCACTGATTTGATGTTCCCTGCGTTATATTTTATTATGGCTATCATGTTTTGTGATTTGAAAAATTAAGACTATTCTAATATTTTGGCGTTAATTCGTTCATTTTCTTTATCAAAGAAGATTGCTCTTTAATTAAGTCCTCCATGGTTTTACTGTTTGGCAAATTTTCATTTTGATATTTTTCAATTAAAGGAATCGTCAGCGTGAGTTTCATAATAGTATGATAATCCGCAATAGAAGAATTTTTTTTATCTATTATTTTCAATAAAGTAGTGATTTTTTCAGTCTTTTCACGATAGTCCCCTTGACTGTTTTTGACTATTTCATACATTTTATTTTTTAAAAGACTGTCGTTTATCATTTTTACTTCAAATAAATCATCATTATAATAATGACCTGATTTAATGTCATAATTATTGATTTTTTTCAAACTATCCTGCTCTTTTTTCTCATAAATAGCTAAATCATTTTCTATTTTTTTAAGTTCAGGGGTTTTATCTACTAATTCTGCATATAAATCATCGACAAAATTTGTTGCTCGTGTCGTTCTTGAAAAACTCATGCTTTCCTCTTGTTGCAAAGCTTTAGGCGTTTCCGGCTGTTTGGGGATTTCATTTCTATCACAAGAAGACAAAATCAATATTAAAACAGTTGCTGTAATCAGGCTTGTTAAAATTTTTGTCATAATATTTTCTTTTTTTATTGTAAATTTAATAAACATATTTGGCTGTTTAGCCTCTTTATTCAAATTAATTAAAAATCTCTTACAGACTCCCCTTAGTACTTGGAATGGCAAAGTTGGCATCTGTCTGTTTCACTGCCATTTTCACCGCTTTGGCAAAAGATTTAAAAATCGCTTCAATTTTATGATGTTCATTTTCGCCCTCCGCCTTGATGTTGAGGTTGCATTTTGCATTGTCGCTGAACGACTTAAAGAAATGGAAAAACATCTCCGTCGGAACTTCGCCTATTTTTTCGCGCTTAAATTCTGCGTCCCAGACAATCCATGACCGTCCGCCGAAATCAATCGCAACCTGCGCCAGACAGTCGTCCATAGGCAGAAGAAAACCGTAGCGTTCAATGCCTTTCTTGCTTCCCAACGCCTGCAAAACTGCTTCGCCCAGCACAATTCCGGTGTCTTCTATCGTGTGGTGTTCGTCAATATGTAAATCTCCTATCACGTTGATAATCAAATCCATGCTTCCGTGTTTGGCAATCTGTTCCAGCATATGGTCAAAAAATCCCAATCCGGTGTGAATTTTGCTTTTTCCCGAGCCGTCTAAATTGATTTCCACAGAAATCTGCGTTTCTTTGGTATTCCGCACAACCTTTGCCCTGCGGGGTTTCTGCTTCAAATATTGATAAATCTCCGCCCAGCTCTGCGTTTCCAAGTCCGCACCACTGTTTTTTTCTGTTCCCAAATAAATAGATTTCGTCCCCAGATTTTTCGCCAATTGAACATCGGTTAAACGGTCGCCGATGACATAAGATTCCTCCAAATCATAACCGCCTTTTACATAATGCGTTAGCATTCCCGTATTAGGTTTTCGAGTGGGGAGATTTTCATGTTCAAAACTTCGGTCTATCAAAATTTCGGAAAACTCAATTCCCTCATTTTTAAAGGCTTGAATGATTTTATTCTGAGCAGGAAAATAAGTTTCTTCGGGAAAAGAGTTTGTTCCCAAACCATCTTGATTGCTCACCATAACCAACTCGTAATCAAATTCATACATAATTTTCGACAAATTCTGAAAAACGCGCGGATAAAATTCCAATTTTTCCAAACTGTCTAATTGATAATCCGTCGGCGGTTCGATGACCAAAGTTCCGTCGCGGTCAATAAAAAGTACTTTTTTCATGAAAGATTTTTTAGAGTTTGAATTAATTTTCCGTTTTCTTCGGACGTCCCTACGGTGATTCTCAGACAGTTATTGATTCTCGCCGATTGATTTCTCACGACTATGCCCTGTTTTAGCAGTTCGTTAAAAATTTTTTTCACATCAAAAAATTCTACCAAAAAGAAATTCGCATCTGACGGAAAAATTTTCGTTACAGCGGGCAGTTTTTGCAAATTTTCGTACATTTTTTCTTTTTCTGAAAGAATTACCGCTTTTCTCCGCTCAAATTCGTCAATGTTGTTCAACGCTTCCAAAGCAACTTTTTGATTTAAAACGCTGAGGTTGTAAGGGTGTTTGACCTTGTTCAGCAATTTGATAATTTCTGTTTGGGCAAAAGCCATTCCTACACGCACGCCCGCCAATCCCCAAGCTTTGCTAAGTGTCTGAAATACAATTAAATTCGGATATTGATTGAGTTTTTTCAAATAAGACTCCCGACCGGAAAAGTCTATGTAGGCTTCGTCAATAACCGTAACTCCACCGAAGTTGTTGAGAATGAAATCAATATCTTGCGAATGAATATTGTTTCCGGTGGGATTGTTAGGGGTGCAGATAATGACGACTTTTAAATGCTCATCGTTGAAATATTTTTTCGCTTCTTCTATATCAACTTGAAAATCAGAGGTAAGCGGAATATCAATAATTTCCACTTCGTTGAGGTCTGCCGCCACCTGATACATTCCGAAAGTCGGGTTGAAAATCAAGGCTTTATCCTCTTTAGGATTGCAAAAAATTCGATAAATGTGGTCAATGATTTCATCGCTTCCGTTTCCCAAAAAAATATTTTCCGCAGGAATATTTTTTATTTGACTGATTTTCTGCTTCAATGTTTTTTGGTAAGGGTCGGGATAGCGATTGTTTTCCCCGAAAGGATTTTCGTTTGCGTCCAAAAAAATGCCTTCAACGCCTCCGGATTCTCCTCTTGCGCTGGAATAGGGTTTTAAATTCAAAATATTTGGACGTACAAGTTGTTTTATATCTCTCATTTTCTTTCAATTAGTAAATTACTTTTGTTTTTTGACATCGGCGCCTCAGTTTATCCTCAAAGATACCGCATTTTTATGGGCGTGCAAATGTTCCGCTTCTGCCATGAGTTCTACAGTCTTCCCGATGTTTTGCAAACCTTCTTTCGTCAATTCCTGAAAGGTTACTTTTTTGACAAAACTGTCCAACGAAACGCCGCTGTAATTAACTGCATATCCGTTTGTCGGCAAAGTATGATTCGTTCCGCTGGCATAGTCTCCTGCACTTTCGCAACTGTAATTTCCCAAAAATACCGAACCTGCATTTTCAATTTTCGGAATATGTTGAACCGCATTTTCCACCGCCAAAATCAAATGTTCAGGGGCATACAAATTGCTGAATGACAGGCATTCTTCCAAATTATTGAACAAAATTGTGCGGCTGTTTTCCAGCGCTTGGGAAGCAATTTCTTTTCTCGGCAACGCCTGCAATTGTTTTTCTATTTCGGTAATCGTCTGATTTAGAATATTTTCGTCTGTCGTTAAAAATATCACTTGGCTGTCCACGCCGTGTTCTGCCTGCGAGAGAAGGTCAGCGGAAAGAAACGCAGGATTTGCTTGTGAATCGCCCACGACCAAAACTTCGCTCGGTCCCGCAGGCAGGTCAATGCTCACTTTGAAATTTTGGGCGTACTGCTTGGCGGCAGTAACATACTGGTTTCCGGGTCCAAAAATTTTATATGTTTTCGGAACGCTCTCTGTGCCAAAAGTCAGCGCAGCAACAGCCTGTATGCCGCCGATTTTGTAAATTTCATTGATTCCGACCGACTGAGCGGCAAACAAAACAGCAGGGTGAATTTTTCCGTTTTTGTCGGGAGGAGAACAGAGGGTAATTTGCTTGCAACCGGCAATTTGAGCAGGGACGCCAAGCATCAAAACCGTAGAAAACAACGGTGCAGTTCCGCCCGGAACATACAGCCCGACTTTCTCAATGGCTCGCGCCTCCCGCCAACATTTCACACCTTTTTGTATATCAATGATTTGTGATTTTTCTTTCTGTGATTCATGAAATTTTTTGATGTTTTCTCTGGCTTGAAAAATTGCTTGTTTTAATTCCTCAGTAATTTGATTTTCAGCGCCTTGAATTTCCTGTTCGGAAACTTTGAAAGAATCCATGCAAACTTTGTCAAATTCCAAAGTGTATTTCCGCAGGGCTTCGTCTCCTGAATTTTTCACGTCTTCAAAAACTTTCTGAACGGTTTCCTGCAAGGAAACTTTTCGGGATTCAGGACGCAAAGTCAGTTCCTGCCATGTTTCTTTTTTGGGATACTTTATTATTTTCATTTTTTATTTACTAAATTGATTATTAGCAGATTAAACAATCATTTTTTCAATCGGAATAATCAAAATTCCTTGCGCTCCCAACGCTTTCAGTTCGTCAATGATTTCCCAAAACCGTTCTTCGGTGATAACGGAATGGATACTGCTCCACCCTTCTTGCGCCAGCGGAAGCACCGTTGGGCTTTTCATTCCGGGCAAAATGCTAATAATCTGACTTACTGCATGATTAGGAGCATTGAGCAAGATGTATTTGTTCTCTCTCGAACGCATAACCGCCTGAATGCGAAAAAGCAATCGGTTTAAAATTTCCTGTTTTTCTTCGGACAAATCCGGCGATTTAATCAAAACAGCCTCGCTTTGGGCAACGGTTTCGACTTCTTTCAGACCATTGGTCAGAAGGGTGCTTCCGGAACTGACAATGTCGAAAATGCAGTTAGCCAGCCCAATACTTGGTGCAATTTCCACGCTTCCGCTGATTTCTTCGATTTCTACTTCGAGTTGATTTTTTCGGCAAAATTCATTCAGAATACGCGGATAAGACGTTGCTATTTTTTTATGGTTTAGATAGTTAAGTCCTGTATAATTTTCATCTTTCGGGACAGCTAAGGAAAGACGGCAGTCTCCAAATCCTAATTTTCTGACAACATGAACGTTGCGATTTTTTTCCCAAACTTCGTTTTCTCCCAAAATACCGATATCTGCCACATTTTGCTCCACATACTGAGGAATGTCGTCGTCTCTGAGAAACAAAATTTCAACGGGAAAATTAGAAGAAACCGTCCTCAATTTCTGACTGCTATTAGGAATTTTGATTCCGCATTCGCGGAAAATTTCCAGCGATTTTTCGCTCAAACGTCCGCTTTTCTGGACTGCGATTTTCAATTTTTCGTTCATTTTTGTCTTTCTTTTTAAAGCCTGCGCTCGTCTGCACAAAAAAACCGCCAAATTTCTCAGGCGGTTGTTGTTTTTGTTACAATTACAAAATCAATCAGTTAGTTCGCCTGTTTGCAAGTTGTCAAAGGGTGATAATGTAAATGCAATGCTTTCATTTTTTGTTTTTTATTGATGTTGCAAATTTATAAATATTTTTAAAATAACAAGCAAAATTTTTGAATTTTAATGCAAAATTCTGTACAGCATTTCCATTAGAATATCTTTATTGGAAGCCAGCGAAGAAACATTTAATCCTTTGGATTTCAAATCTGCATTGCGAATATAGGAAATGCAGGCGGTCGTTTTTTTCAACGGGTATTTTTTAATCGCTGTCAGATATTCTCCTGCAAAAAACGGATTGATTTTCAATTCTTTGGCGATGTTTTGCGGAGATTTCACGTCCAACGTATGCACAATCAACATATTGCTAAACAGGCTGATAAGTGTCCCGAAAGTCAGCACCAAGGGGTTGGATTTGGGATTTTTATCGAAATAATCCACGATTTTGTACGCTTGTGTTACATTCTTTTCCACAATGGCTTTTCGCAACTCAAAGTTGTTGTATTCCTTACTGATACCGATATTCCGCTCAATAATTTCGGGCGTAATCTTTTTGGAATTTCCCATAATCAACTGCAATTTGTGCACTTCATTGTCAATTCGGGACAAATCATTGCCCAGAAATTCCGCCAAAAGCGCTTTGGATTTCTCGTCAATTTCCAATCCGAGCGACTGACACAGCGAGCCAATCCACGCAGGAATCTGATTGTCATACAGCTTGATACTCGTAAATAAAAACCCGTTTTTAGCCAAAAGTTTCGATACCGACTTTCGTTTATCTAACGTTTTGTATTTGAAATTGACAACCAAAACCGTAGAAATTTGCGGATTTTTCACGTAATTTTCAAACGCTTCGGACTTGTCAAACGGCAAATTTTTCGCTTCTTTTACGATAACCAGTTGTCGCTCCGCTCCCATCGGGAACTGTTTCGCCAGCGAAATAATCTGGTCTAAATCTGTTTCTAAACCATAAATTATATTTTGGTTGAAAGCCTTTTCTTCTTCGCTCAACACGTTGTTTCCCAGCAATTCGCTGACTTTGTCAATGTAAAAAGCTTCTTCTCCCTCCAAGAAATAAATGGGCAGAAATTGCTTATTTTTAATATCTTTGACTAAATTATTAAATTCTTTCATCGTTTATGAAAATGCCTGTTTTAAACTTTCTCGCACCGCACGACTTCCGTTTGAAGGAAGAAAATGCCGTTTGGTATATTCGGGACGAAGTTAGGAAAAAATGGTTAATTCTCACACCTGAAGAGTGGGTTCGCCAACATATTATCCAACATTTGAAACAGACATTCAGTCTTTCCGATTCGAATATTTTAGTAGAGAAAAAAGTAGAGATTAACCGCCAGACCCAGCGTTTGGACGTTTTGATATTGAAAAAAGCGCAGCCTTTTCTTCTGATAGAATGCAAAGCTCCGAACGTGAAACTGACCGAAGAAATTTTTGAACAGGTTGCACGGTACAACTCTCAGATTAAGGCAGATTATTTATTGATAACCAACGGATTAAAGCATATTTATTTTCACTACGACAAAGAAAAAAACGAATATTCTTTTTGTGAAGAAATTGAATATTAGCCTCTAAATTTGCATTTACTAATTGAACTCAGGTTCTTTTGAATAAATGCGTATATACCCTTTCTTTTTGCATTTTCTATTTCTTATTTCACCAAACAAATTCCCTTAAAATCAGTACCTTTGTACTTTATAAAAAGATAGAATTCTATTTTATGGTAGAAAAAAAAGAAGCCTTATATGAAAAAGCCGTGCTTGTCGGTTTGGTTACGTCCGCCCAAAGCGAGGAAAAATTGACGGAGTACATGGACGAACTCGAATTTCTGGCAAACACCGCAGGCTCAGAGGTCTGTAAACGCTTCACCCAAAAGCTCGATCAATCCAATTCTCGGACTTTTATTGGGACGGGAAAATTGGAAGAAATCAATGCGTATGCCAAAGAAAATGAAATAAATACTATTATTTTCGACGATGAACTCACCCCTTCGCAGCTGAAAAATCTGGAACGCGAATTGAATCGAAGAATCATTGACCGCACGAATTTAATTTTGGACATTTTTGCTCAGCGGGCGCAAACTTCTTATGCCCGAATGCAGGTGGAACTCGCCCAATACGAATATATGCTTCCACGCCTGACCCGCCTGTGGACACATCTTGAACGCCAGCGCGGCGGAACGGGAACGCGCGGTGGTGCGGGAGAACTTCAAATTGAGACCGACCGACGGATTATCCGAGACAAGATTTCTTTACTGAAAGAAAAGCTACAAACCGTTGATAAACAAATGGCTACACAGCGGAACAATCGCGGAAAAATGGTTCGCGCAGCGCTCGTCGGCTACACCAATGTCGGAAAATCCACGCTGATGAACGTGCTGAGTAAATCCAATATCTTTGCGGAAAACAAACTTTTTGCTACGCTTGACACGACTGTCCGCAAAGTGGTTATCGGAAATCTTCCCTTTTTATTAACTGATACGGTAGGATTTATACGAAAACTCCCTACACAGTTGGTCGAATCTTTTAAATCTACGCTTGACGAAGTGCGCGAGGCTGATTTGCTCATCCATGTTGTGGACATTTCGCATCCGAGTTTTGAAGATCACATCAAATCGGTGAATACTATTTTAGCAGATATTCAATCTGCTGATAAACCGACGATTATGCTGTTCAATAAAATTGACAACTTTACCTACGAGAAAAAAGACGAGGATGATTTGACTCTCGTTACCAAGAAAAATTATTCGCTGGAAGATTGGAAAAAAACGTGGATGGCAAAATCCAAATATCCAACAGTTTTCGTATCTGCTTTAACCAGAGAAAATTATGACGAACTGAAAAAAATGATTTACGAGCAGGTGAAAGAAATCCATACCAAACGTTTTCCATACAACGATTTTTTGTTTGAATATTTTGATGAAGAGGGAAAGTCTCAGATGTAATCTTTGCCTGTAAAAACATACATACTATCACCTCCGATAACGGCTCTGAGTTCGCCGAACACGA